>JALTDI010000258.1 GCA_027074255.1 Desulfurellales bacterium | reverse complement strand
GATACACCGGAAGAAGAAGATAGAATCAACAAGACCAGAGAGAAATTCAGGGAAAAACTCAAAAAAGGAGAACTTGACGATAAAATCATAGAAATAACGACAAATCCAGCCAAAAACGCTCAATTTATGCCTTTTGTTGAGGTAGCAGCAGCGCCAATAGAAGAAATGGATTCAAATCTCAAAGATATGCTTGACAGCATAATGCCGCAGAAGAAAAAAACGAGAAAAGTTACGATAAAAGAAGCAAAAAATATACTGAAAGACGAAGAAGCCCAAAAAATGATAGACAAAGACAAAATAAAGGAAAAGGCTATTGAGAAAGCATCCAATGACGGTATAATTTTTATAGATGAAATAGATAAAGTCGTTGGAAAAGGTTCATCATCCGCCCCTGATGTGTCAAGGGAAGGAGTGCAAAGAGACCTTCTGCCGATAGTTGAAGGCTCAAGTGTTAACACGCGTTACGGTGTATTAAAAACAGACCATATACTGTTCATTGCAGCAGGAGCATTTCACCATTCAAAACCGAGCGACATGATACCGGAGCTCCAAGGGCGTTTTCCCATAAGGGTTGAGCTTCAGCCACTAAAGAAAGAAGAATTTGTAAAAATATTAAAAGAACCGAAAAATGCTCTTCTTAAACAATATAAGGCACTGCTTGAAACAGAGGGCATATCCATAACCTTTACGGATGACGGCGTTGAAAAGATAGCAGAATTGGCGGAAAACATAAACCAGGATACGGAAAATATAGGAGCAAGAAGGCTCCATACACTGCTTGAACGGCTGCTCGAGGATTTATCATTTGAGGCTCCTGATTTGGAAGAAAAGAATATAACTATTGATGGCGGCTATGTGGAAGATAAGTTAAGCAGCATCGTCAAAAATAAGGATTTAAGCAGATATATTCTCTAAATTATCCAAAATAAAAGCACAGAGTTTTTCCATACCCTTTTTTTTAACCGATGAGGTTAAAAAGTAGCTGAAATCTCCGAAATTCTCTTTTATATATCTGACATTTTCGGCTATCACCTTTTGCTTTGCCTTATCCGTTTTTGTAAATATGACGCTAAACCGTTTATTATAAAATTTTAGCCAATTGATAAACTGCATATCACTGTCAAGCGGCAGGTGTCTGGAATCTATCAAAACAAATACATGAAAAAGCATATTGGATAAGCTTAAATACTCTTCAATCGATTTCTGCCATTTTTTACGCATAACCTTTGAACGTTTGGCATACCCATAACCCGGCAAATCAACGACATAAAAACTGCCGTTGACTATAAAAGTATTAATGAGAACTGTTTTTCCGGGGTTTTTACTAACAAAAGCTATTTTCCTTGAAAGAAAAGCGTTTATTAAAGACGATTTACCTACATTACTCCTTCCGCAGAAAGCAAACTGAGGAAGAGGAAGGCGCAAAGGCGCCTCGTCGTAGCTATTCTCAAATACTACACTCTTAAAATCTAAACAGAGATTAACTCCACCTCGTTCTTGCTTGTATCCAGTATCGTCAGTGTTTTTTTGCCCGTTAGATATCCGCATAACTCTCCGGGGTTTATTATATGCCCCCTTTTTGTTTTTCTAATGTCTATTATATGTATATGCCCGTATAAACAATAATCGTATTCATTGGCAAGCTTGTCAATACCGAAGGGCTCATGCATCAAAACAAAGTTTTTACCGCCGAGTTCCATTTCATGCGGAGGTTTAAACAGTCTATTTCTCGCTTTCTCCTCCAAATAGAGCCATTCACCGTCATTATTTCCAAATACACCTATAAAATCCATATTCAGTCTATCAAAAACATCAAAACAAAACGGCGATACGATATCACCAAGATGTATTACAAAATCAACACCCCTATCGTTAAACAAATCAACAGCCTTTTCGATTGCGGGTATGTTATCATGTGAATCTGAGATAATGCCTATATTCATATAACATCACCTATGGCTTTTGCTATCAAATCTCCCATTTGGGATGTATTGACATTTTTCTTACCCTCACTCATGATATCGGGAGTCCTATACCCCATCTTTAATACCAAATCAACAGCCTTTTCGATTGCTTCTGCCTCTGTGTCTAACTTCAATCCGTATTTAAGCATCATAGCAGCAGACTCAATCTGAGCTATAGGGTTTGCTATGCCAAGCCCCACAATATCAGGAGCAGAACCGTGAATAGGTTCAAACATTCCTACATCGCCGCCTACGGATGCAGATGCCAGCATACCGATAGAACCGGTCAGCATACTTGCCTCATCCGATAAAATATCACCGAAAATATTACCCGTTACGATAACATCAAACTGCCTCGGATTTCTCACAAGCTGCATGGCAGTGTTATCTACAAGAAGATGGTTATACTCCACACCCGGAAAATCCTTTGCCACATTATTAACAATATCCCTCCAAAATTGAGATACATCCAGCACGTTGGCCTTATCCACACTCGTAACTTTATTATTCCTCTGCTTTGCCAGGTTAAAAGCAAGTCTCACTATCCTCTCAACCTCATGCTCATAATAAACCATCGTGTTCAGACCTTTTTTTTCTCCGCCCTCTTCGAAAATACCCTTGGGCTGGCCAAAATATATACCGCCTGTAAGCTCTCTAACAACAAGGATATCTATTCCTCTAATTACATCAGGCTTTAGAGTGCTTGCATCGATAAGCTCGTCAAAAACCTTGGCAGGTCTTAAATTGGCAAATGCTCCCAGTGCCTTCCTAATACCGAGAAGTCCTGTCTCCGGCTTTTTTTCCTGAGGAAGATTGTCCCATTTAGGGCCTCCTACCGAACCGAAAAACAGAGCGTCACATTTTAATATCTTATCTACCTCAGATTTAGGCAGAGGCTCGCCGAATCTATCTATGGCGCATCCGCCTACATAAACCTTTTCATAATCGAATTTGTGGTTGAATTTTATTGATATCTCATCCAAAATCTTTAAACCTTCTGCAACTATCTCAGGGCCTATACCGTCGCCTTCCATTACGGCTATTTTAAAATGGTTCATTTCAACCTCCAAAACTACTTATTTAATATTTTTTTTGCATATCCGAACAGTCCTCCGGATTCAATTAGCGCTTGCATAAAATCCGGTATCGGTGTTGCAATATAAACCTCACCAGCAGTCAAATTCCTAATCTCCCCGCTATCGGCATCAACCTCTATTTCATCACCGTCTTTGATACCATCGGCCGCCTCAGCGCTTTCAAATATGGGCAGCCCCATATTAAAAGAATTCCTATAAAAAATTCTGGCAAAGCTTTTGGCTATAACACAAGATATACCGCTTGCCTTAATCGCAATGGGTGCGTGTTCTCGACTTGAGCCGCTGCCGAAATTATCTTTGGCAACAATTATATCTCCCTTTTTTATCTTTTTTATAAAATTTTCGTCTATATCTTCCATGCAATGTTTCGCAAGCTCTTTCTCATCCGATGTATTTAAGTACCTCGCAGGTATTATAACATCCGTATCTACATTATCCCCATACACCCAGCCCTTTCCTTTAAACTTCATTTTATCACCTCATCGGGAGAGATAATCTTCCCCGCAACAGCACTTGCAGCAGCCACAGCAGGAGAAGAAAGATATATAAAAGATTTCTTTGAACCCATTCTACCGACAAAATTCCTATTTGACGTGGAAATTGCAACCTCATCGTCCGCAAGAATACCCATGTAGCCGCCAAGACACGGACCGCATGTAGGTGTGGAAATAACCGCCCCCGCCTCCAAAAATATATCAAACAAGCCCTCTTTTAATGCCTGTTTATATATATCAACCGTCGCAGGAATAATTATAAGTCTCACATATTTTGCAGCTTTGTTGTTTTTAAGCACCTTTGCAGCTTCTCTTAAATCACTTATACGTCCGTTTGTACAGGAACCTATGAAAGCCTGATCTATTTTTATGTCGTCCTTTATATCGCTTATACCACACACGTTCTCAGGCAAATGAGGCATGGCTATCTGCGGCTCTATGTTTGCTGCATCAATATCCTCAACATTCGAGTATACGGCATCTTCATCGCTTTTATATACCGTATAATCTTTTTTTGTAACGCCCCTTTCCTCCAAATACACAGACGTCACATCATCCGGCTCAATAATGCCGTTTTTAGCGCCGGCCTCAACAGCCATATTACACATAGTAAGTCTGTCTTCCATAGGCAGTTCTCTTATCGTATCACCCGAAAACTCCATAGACTTGTATAAGGCGCCTGCCACGCCGATTTTGCCTATGGTGTATAGAATTAAGTCCTTACCGCCTACCCATTTGTTTCTTTTCCCTTTATAGACAAATTTTATGGCTTCGGGGACCCTGAGCCAAGATTTACCCGTTGCAAAAGCAAAGCCGACATCCGTAGAGCCCATTCCGGTCGAAAAAGCACCCAATGCTCCGTGTGTACATGTATGAGAATCTGCACCCACAATCAGCATACCTGGTTTTATATAACCCTGTTCAGGAAGAAGTGCATGCTCAATACCCACCTCGCCCGTCTCCCAATAATTAGGCAAATCGGAGGATTTAACAAAATCCCTCATGATTTTACATTGATTTGCCGAATTTATATCCTTATTCGGAGTAAAATGGTCAGGAATCAAAGCTATCTTACTTTTGTCAAACACATCCGCATCGAGTTTTTTTACAAAATCAATTGAAATAGGAGCCGTAATATCATTCGCAAAAGCCAAATCAATATCCGCAAGAACAATTTCTCCCGGTTTTACGCTGGCTTTTCCGCTCTTATCCGCTATGATTTTTTGAGAAATAGTCATCCCCATAAACTTTCAACCCCCCTTAAACAACATAAAAATAACAATCACGGCAAATAAATGCTTAGACAAATTTAACTTTTATCATAGCATCTATAACCGAATCCTGGTAAGCACGTCTTATGAACAATATAGTTAAATTTAAATATTCCCACATACTATAATAACGTACAAAAAAACATAAACCTTATTTAACAACAAATATCTTCTCTTTTAACAGCTTATTACTGCTATCTATAATCTCCAATTTCCAAACACCGGCGCTTCTGATTTTTTTACAAGACCATGTCCTAAAACGGGCATAGGGTTTAACTTTTAGTTTAATATCCAAATGACCGCTATCAAAAACCCATCTGTGAATTATATATGTATTTTTCTTTATATTCCTAACATCGCTTAGGCAGCAGACAGTATCTCCGACTTTGAATATAGCGCTTCTTTTGACAACTTGCCTATTTTTAACGCCGCTTCCGCATTGAATGGATTTTATGTTCATTCCAAACACATCCGCCGATATAAAAACGGAAAAGATAATAACCATAAAAATCTTCACGGATTACACCCCCTAAAAACTTTTTAATCATACTACTAAAAAACACTATTTGTGTCCATCTAAAATTGGGTTTTCCAAACAAAAAAGGCGGCCTTAAAAAAGACCGCCAAGTTTATCGAAAATCTCTCAAAATACTATTTTAAGAAATTTGAAGCCTGAACCCTGCACAAACCCTCCATTTGGTTGACATAGTCAAGGTCCAAATGCCCGGCCGCTGATGGATATTCCTGTTCTAAAACTGTTAAATCAGGCGCCGTATGTATCAAAAATCCGTGATTTACCCATGCTGTTGCACCGTCAGAATCGCTGCCGAACATAT
>JALTDI010000257.1 GCA_027074255.1 Desulfurellales bacterium | reverse complement strand
GCGTTAAGCTCTTTTGATATATCCGAATTGTTTGTAGCAAAACCTATTACACCAACCGCATTCAATAGATTGGCATTTATTTGTGTATAATATTTAACTTCCTCTCCAACAGGTACGGACAGTGAATCAACCTTAGCTCTCATGGAGTTTATGTTAGATAGTTCTCTCATGGCTTTCTGAAAATAATTTTCAAAGCTCTTATTATAGTCTTTAAAATCGAATGATTTTGCAGCTGCAATAAGACCGCTCAGTTTTTTATTTGTATCTATGCGCTGGTTTTTTAATATTGAGACAAACTTCTTGCCTTTTGAGCCCAAAAAACCCGCCGATGCCCCTCTTTCCTTTTGAAGCTCATGCACGAGACTACCTATCTTAACGGCCAAAATTACAGCATGTCTCGAGTCTTTAACGCTCTTATAGCTTTCATATTTATACCATGAAGTTGTAACTGCGAAAAATAGAATAACAAACGAAATGATTAAAATCACAATGGAAAATTTTGTTTTCAAATTGAATTTGCTCATCCTGCAATACCTCCAAATCCTATGTTTTCCGTATTCTAATGGATAACTTAGAAAAAATCAATATTAAACTTTGCGGGCTCAAATTAATACATATACATCTATGCAAATTAAAGACCTCTTAATTTCAAGATTGTATGAAAGATAGTATAAAAAACCAAAAAATGTAAATGGTTTTTATTAACGCCTATATGAAGTTCATTCTTCTTTTTTCATTATATCTTTATTCCAAATCTCAGCCATTTTGCTCAGATAACGCACCACTATGCCAAACTCTTCATAATCATTATTATCATTCGCCTTTATGGTCTTTGTCAGCAGAAAACTGTACAGAGCCTCAAGATATTCAACCGTTTCTTTATCCGCACTTTGATCAAGAGAATCTCTTAAAGCAAGCAGTATCCCATTTACTCTATTCAAACTGTCTGTTTTTATATCTTCTTCCTCATCCTGCATAGCCTTATAAGCTTTTTTTGCAAATCCCAAGGCACCCTCATACAGCAGGGCTACTATCTGCATTTTGTCAACCGTCGTCGATATCAAAACGTTTTTATACATATTATATGCTTCATTGGAAGTCATCATTTTACCTCCTTGCTATCGAATATTATACCCACAACCTCAGAAAGTTTTTTTTGAAGATTAATAACCTCTTTGGGCGGTATTTCTCTAATGATTTTACCTGTTTTAGCATCAACCACCTTGACCACCAGCGATTTAATCGTATCATTATATGCAAATTTTACGTCTTTATTCAACACACCGATGTTTTCGTTTATCTTACTGATTGTCATCTTTATTTCATCAGGTGAAATGTTTTTTACTTTAAGCTCTCCCGAGCCCGCGCTCTTTGCTTTGACATTGACATTTTGTGTTCCTATTTTTAAATTATCTTCACCCATTTGCTGATTTAGAACGGCGGCATTACCGCCTATCTTTCCACCCAGCGGCATTACAGACATTTTTAACCTCCGATATTATTTTTTATTGTTATTATCCATACTATCAAATACCTGAGTCATATAGTCACTTTGACTTTTCAGCATTCCGATATATTCGTCCATCTGCGAAAAAGTCATTGTGAGCATAGCTCTTTCATTATCCAACTGCTTATTCATAGCTGTAATCTGCTCCTGTAAACTATCCGATCTATTTTGAAGATAGGTCTTCTCAAGCTCTATACTGCCGTTAGTGCTTGTCATATCAGATAAAGCCGAATGCAGCTTATTCAAAAAACCGTCGTTTGCCCCTGATGCTGTTTCATCTAACACTTTTTTCACATCTTTGAAATTATTCTGCAGGGCCTGCTGAAACGTTTCACTATCGAAAGACATCTTTCCTGTTTTATCCAAGCTGATTCCCAAATCACTCAAATAGGAAATGGAAGAATCATTGCCTCCGAACTTATTCATCAAAATGTTTTCCAATGTTGTTTTGACAGATTGAACGGTAGAATTTGTAAAGAAAGCATCCGCAACGTTGTTTTGATCGTCATAACCGGAATTTTTTGATATATAATCCATCATATCGTTGTAATCATCCACAATATTCTGCATATCCTTGGTCAATTGGTTATAATCTGTATTCACATAAACGGAAAAACTTCCGATCTTTTTCAGCTTTATCTCCAAACCCGGTATATTATCGGAAAGTGTATTTGAATGAGATGTTATAGAAACGCCGTCTATCGTTAAATCTGCATCGCTTGATGCTACATTCGCCGCTCCGTTATCACCGAATGTTAAGTTTGTATCGTTTTTAACTATTGTTAAATCATTAGTTGTCCCCTGAGGCGTCTTTAAAACAACTATATACCCGCTTCCGTTGTTTATTGTTGTGGCCTGCAAACCCGAGCCGTTGGTATTTATCGCATTGATGAATTCCTGCAGAGTTGTGGGGGTGGACGACAGTACATTATTGTCTATATTTATGCTGTATTCCTTATCTCCTATTTTATAAGTAAAACTACCGCTTCCCGATGAGTTTATGCTGTCACTTAACGATGAAACGCTCGTTGTTGACAACCAGGTTTCTCCTTGGGCTATGGAATTAACCGTTATATTATGGACACCTGAAATAGGTGCTCCCGTCACATTGGCATCTGCAATATCGCTGTCGCTAACAGATGCATTCTGAGCCGTCATATCCGTAAGCATAGATGTGGAGTCGCTCATTAATGTATCCATTTTTGATTCCAGAGTATCAAATGTTTTATAATATGATTCATATTCTATTTTTTGGGTCTGCTTCATTATTATGGGCTTTTTATCGACATTTATGAGCTTGTCTATCAAGCCCTGCAAGTCCATGCCGCTGCCGAGCCCAAGGACATTTACTGCGCCTAAATTCATAATATCCCTCCTTTCTAACTTTCAATCGGATTAAAACATAGAAACTTTAATTAAAGCTGCCTGTTTTTGGTTTTATAAACATAGGCGAGAATTTCAGCTACGGCTTGATATAGCTCTTCGGGTATAAAATTATCTATATTTACCTTTTTATACAGTTCTCTTGCCAATTCCGGCTTCTCCACAATCGCCACATTATACTCTTTTGCTATTTCCTTAATCCTTTCGGCTATCATATTCATTCCCTTTGCAACAACTTTCGGAGCATTCATTTCAGACTCGTCATATTTAAGCGCAATAGCATAATGCGTAGGGTTTGTTATTACAACATCAGCTTCCTTGACATCCTCCATCATTCTTCTTTTTGCCATTTCCATTTGTAGTCTTCTTATCCTCTGTTTGATATGAGGATCACCCTCCATCTGCTTATATTCGTCTTTTATCTCTTTATGACTCATTCTAATGCTTTTCTCAAAGTTATATTTTTGAAAAACATAATCCAAAATCGCCATAAAAATTATAAAAATGGTTATATAAACGCTGACTAAAAAAATACCCTTCAAAAGAGACAAAAACAAAATTTCCTTAGACGTATCTATCAAGGAAAACCAATACGACATTTTCGCCTCAATAAAAACATACAGAATATACGATATAACCAATGCTTTTAGTATGGATTTTATCATCTCGCCGAACGACCTGAGAGAAAACATATTCTTAAAACCATTTACAGGATTCAGCTTGTCAAATTTCAATTCAATTGCTTTTGGAGTAATCATAAACCCGACCTGCACAATATTGATAAACAGCGAAACAAACAGCATAACAATCAAAAAAGGCAAAAGCATCGCAAACATAACGTAGGTTATATCCTTAACAAGATGGGGAAAACTTGCGAGCGTTATCTCATAATGGCTCGATAATCCTATAAAGTGCGTAAAACTATATTGAAAATAATCGCCGAAGTGATTGATGGTAAAATAGAAAAAAATCAAACTCGATACAAGCAAAAAAGCCGTATTAAGTTCAACTGATTTGGCTACCTGCCCTTTTTCTCTTGCATCCTGTCTTTTTTTAGGGGTCGCTTGTTCGGTTTTTTCCTCATCATCAGCCATCATCCCGCTCCAAGCAAAGAATATATATGGACGAACACGCTGTTATAGTATTTTACAATTACGTATGCCGAAAAGCTGAAAGACATACCAAGAGCAAATAAACCTATTCCTATACTCAAAGGAAAAGCTACAATCATTATGTTTATTTGAGGCATTGTTCTTGCGATTATACCGAAAACTATATTGGTTATAATCAAAGCTATCACAGCAGGCGCCAAAACCTTAAAAGCTACGCCGAACATCATCAATGCCAATTTATTCAAGATGTCAAAAACATTTTGATTTAATATGAAGCCGCCGACAGGCACCATTCTAAAGCTGTCTGCCATAGCCCTTATAAATATATAGTGACCATCGATTATAAGAAATATCAGTATGGCCATAATGCTCTCGAATTCGGCAAGTATGGATATCTGAATATTTTCTTCTGGGCTGAGCACATTAGCTATTGAAAATCCCATCATAAATCCGACAAGCTGAGAGCCAAGCTCAATCCCAGCCCATAAAAAATGGACACAGAAAGCCAAAGCGGCAGACAGTATCGTTTCTCTAACCGCAATAACGGCAAGATTCAAAATACTGAAATCCGTAATGTGAATATATTGTTTAACAACGGGATAAAGCACAATGGCAAAAATCAAAGAAAAAGCCATCTTAACCTGAGCCGGAATGGAAGCTGATGAAAAAATCGGAGCAAATACAATAACAGCCGACACCCTCAAAAGTATAATAAAAAACGTAAAAAAAACAGGCAGTGCGCTGCCCAAACTAATCAAGTCAGCCATTTATTATTTTATTATGTTCGGTATGGAAGTGTACAGCTGAACCGTATAGTTCACAATGAGTTTGGTCATCCACGGGGCAATAAAAATTAATGAAATAGCCACAGCTATAATCTTCGGTATGAAAGTCAATGTCATCTCCTGAATTTGAGTTACCGCCTGGAAAACACTAACCAAAAGACCGGCAATCAAGCTGATTATAAGAATCGGCATAGACAAAAGCAGAGCAACCTCCATGGCATTTTTACCGATAGATATTACAGTTGAGATATCCATACGCCTCTCCTCACAAATGGTAACTTTTAAATAAAGACAGAACTACCAAATTCCAACCATTAGCCAATACAAACAAAAGCAGCTTAAAGGGAAGAGAAATCATAACAGGCGGAAGCATCATCATTCCCATACTCATAAGGATGCTTGCAACAACCATATCTATAATTAAAAAAGGAATATAAATCATAAACCCCATCTCGAAAGCCGTTTTCAATTCGCTGATAATAAAAGCCGGAATAACGACTCCCATGGATAAATCGGCTTTATCTTTTGGGTTTTTTGACTTTGAAACCCTTAAAAAAAGAGCCAGGTCTTTCTTACGTGTCTGTTTCAGCATAAAATCTTTTAAAGGAGCTGCCGCTCTTTTGTAGGCTTCCTGCAAGCTTATCTTATTATTCTCCAATGGTACGTATGCATTGTGATAGATGGCGTTAATCTGAGGCGTCATAATAAAAAACGTCAAGAACAAAGCTATGCCTATCAATATCTGATTGGGCGGCATCTGCTGCGTTCCGAGTCCCTGCCTCAATATTGCAAGAACTACTATTATGCGTGTAAAAGATGTCATCATAATCAATATGGACGGGGCCAGCGCCAACACGGTCAAAAGAACAAGCAGTTTAACGGAATTTGCA
>JALTDI010000256.1 GCA_027074255.1 Desulfurellales bacterium | reverse complement strand
CCAAATATGGATGAATCCTTCAAAGCTTTAAAAAGACTTTGGTTTAAGGTGTTTGGGCTCTTCATTCAAATATAATCATATATTGCCTTCTTGTTTCCATTTTTTGCCTGTTATGCAAAACTCCGGCTTAATTGTGAAAATGAATTTTTAAAAGGACACCCCCCATAAATATAATATAGCTTATATTACTTCATAAGCAATTGGCCTAAATATTAAAAATTATTTCAATTCAAGTCAAGAAGAAAATAAACGAACATGGTTAAAAAACGTTTGAGAAGCGTAATGTATGAAGCATCTCTTTTTTGTTTTTTTATCATAACAACTGTGTTATATTCTAATAAGTGCATACGTTATCGGAGGATTGGCCATGTATGAAAAATTAAAACGAGCAAGCAATGCTATAAAAGACGCCTTCGGCAAAATAGACTACGCTATTATCACAGGTACAGGTATAGATATAGACTTGACAGAAACAAAGAGGTTGAATTATAACGATATACCCTATATGCCGAAACCGACAACTCCGTCTCATAAAGGATATTTTTCGGATTGCAGAAAGGAAAATAAAAATATTGTCGTTGCTCACGGCCGCTTTCATTACTATGAGGAATATTCCATTGAGGAGGTAGTGTTTTTACCCAGAATTCTCGGCTTATCTGGCGCCAAATTTATTATCTTAACCAATGCCGCGGGCGGATTAAACCCCGACTTTAACAAAGGGGATTTGATGGTTTCAAAAGACCATATCAATATGACGGGCATCAACCCTCTAAAAGGAAAAAATATTAACAAGCTCGGTGAAAAATTTCCTGACATGAGCGAGCCATACAGCAAAAAACATATAAAACTGTTGAAAGAAACTGCGCTTAGCAATAAGATAGAGTTAAAAGAAGGGGTTTATATCGGTGTCAGCGGCCCTTCAATGGAAACTCCTGCCGAAACGCGTATGTTCAGAATGATGGGTGCAGACGCAATAGGAATGTCAACGGTTCCGGAGGTTATAGCAATAAGACATATGAATATACCCTGTATGTCCATATCCGTTATCACCAACGTAAACAAACCCGACTGTATGGAAAAAGCTCCTATTGAATCCGTCATAGAAACAGCCGAAGGGGCATCTAAAAAACTCACTCTTTTGATAGATAAATTTTTAGAGGCGATATAGATGAAAATTTTAATAAAAAACGGCTACTGCCTAAGCGAAAAAGAGGGCGTATTTGATATTTTGATAGACGGTAAAACGATTCAAAGAATAGAAAAAAACATTGTAGAAAATGCGGATGAAACTATAGATGCCAAAGAATCGATAGTGCTGCCTTTCTTTTGTAATGCCCACACACATCTTGCTATGAGCCTTTTTAGGGGAATGGCAGATGATCTCTCCTTAATGGATTGGCTGAACAATCATATCTTCCCTAACGAAGCAAAATATGTGAATAAAGATATGGTGTACACCTGTTCGAAGCTCTCAATGCTTGAAATGATAAGAAGCGGAACAGGCTGCTTTATGGATATGTATTTCTTTGAAGAAGAGGTTGCAAAAGCCGCTTTGGAGATAGGCATTAAAGGGATCATAGGAGAAGGGATTTTGGATTTTCCGACACCTGGTGCAAAATCGGCCGATGAGGCTATATCAAAAACGCTTTCTTTAAAAAAAGAATTTGCAAATGAAAATATAAAGGTCAGTTTCGCACCCCACTCCACATACACACTGTCCGTCGAAAGTTTAATGAAAATAGCTAATGTGAAAGAAGATGCAATAGTGCAGACCCACGCCGGTGAAACAAAAAAAGAGGTTGAGATTGTTTTAAAGGATAAAGGCAAAAGGCCTATTGAAGTCTTGAATGATGCCGGCCTGATAGACAGCAAAACGTATCTTGCACACTGCGTCGAAACTAGCGCCAAAGATATGGAAATTATAAAATCGAAAAACTCAAATGTTATTAATGTCCCTCAGAGCAACTTGAAGCTTGCAAGCGGAGTGGCCCCCATATATGAAATGATGATGAAAAATATAAATATTTTCGTTGGTACAGACGGTGCTGCAAGCAACAACAACCAGGATATAATAGAAGAATTGAGAACCATGAGTTTGATTCAAAAAGTCACATCAGACAATGAAAAGGCGCTAAACGCAAAAGAGACGTTTGATATAGCAACAAATACTCCTTTTGAGAATTCCGGTATTCTAAAAGAGGGATTCGATGCTGATATAGCAATCATAAAACTCGATTCCTTTGAATCCGTACCTATTTTTAATCCTTATTCCTACATAGCCTACGCAGCCAATTCAAGGGATGTGGCCACTGTCATAATCGGCGGCAAGATTATTTTAAAGGATAGAGAGTTTGTCAATATAGACGAAGAAAAGGTTAAATGTGAAGTAAAAAACTTGGCTAAAAAACTCGGGGCACTATTTTGATTCAAAAATCCTACGCAAAAATTAATTTGTTTCTGCAAGTAATTGGAAAAAGAAGAGACGGATATCACGAACTCTACACGCTTATGCACAAAATAGACTTTTTCGATTACATAAAAATCAATAAAAACAACACAAATTCAATCAAAATAAAAACAAATATTGACGAGCTGAACAATGAAAAAAATCTTTCATATCAAGCGGCTATGCTGTTTTTTAAACAATCGGGAATTAAACCCCAAGTTACAATAGAAATAGAAAAACATATCCCGCAAGGAAGCGGCCTTGGCGGCGGCAGTTCAAATGCAGCATACACCCTCTCCATGCTTAATGAAATGTTTGATTTTCCCATAGATGATGAGCAGATTTACACACTTGCTGCCGAACTAGGCTGTGATGTTGCTTTCTTTTTGTGTAAAAAACCTGCTGCCATAGCAGTGGGAAAAGGAGAAATCATCAATGAAATTGAATGCAACACGGGTGAAAACACGGTTTTTCTTGCAATTCCGCAAATAAATATAAGCACTGCGTACGTTTATTCAAAATTATTGTTGACAACTGGCGAACCTATCAATAAAATGCCATTTGTTGCCAATATCGGCAAATGCGAACTCGATGACATCAAGCCTCATCTTTTCAACGATTTGGAGGGTGCGGCTTTAAAGGAATTTGGGGTATTGAGAGAGATAAAGTCTATTCTGATCGGTCATTTTGGTAATGCTCTGCTATCTGGCAGCGGGGCAAGTATATTTTCAATTATTAATCCGGAGGTGAGAGCAGAGAAAGCGATTGAAGATTTATTGGTGTCCAAGGGTGTCTATTTTAAAACAGTAAATTTCTCAAAAAAAGGAAGGTAAGCTTTATGGAGATTACAGAGGTAAGAGTTAGTCCTATCGAAGGTGACGAAAAATTGAAAGGGTTTGCAACGGTCATTTTTGACAACGAGTTCGTTGTCAGGGATTTAAAAATTATCAGCGGGCAGAAAGGCCTGTTTGTGGCTATGCCTTCAAGAAAAATGAAGGACGGAAGCTTTAAGGATGTTGCTCACCCTCTAAACAACGAGATGAGACAGAAACTTGAAACATCCGTATTGGGTGAATATGATAAGGTTATGGCCCAGGAGCAGCAGGAACAAACACCAGAGGAATAAATTTATAACTAATTAGGCCGCGGGTTGGCTGCGGTCTTTTTTTGGGGTGTAGCCAAGCGGCAAGGCAGAGGACTTTGGCTCCTCGATCGGTGGTTCGAATCCACCCACCCCAGCCATTTATTGTTTAAAAAAGAGAGCAGGAATGATAGATTTAAGGTTAATTAGTGGAACGGCAAATATTGAGCTGGCTCAAGAGATAAGCAGCTATTTGAGGCAGCCTCTAACAAAAACGGAGATATCGAGATTTAGCGACGGTGAGATATATGTTCAAATAGACGAAAGCGTCAGAGGCGACGATGTTTTTCTTATTCAGTCTCTGTCGTATCCTGTTAATGACAATATAATGGAATTGCTTGTCACGCTGGATGCTCTGAAGCGCTCGAGCGCAAAATCGGTAAACGTTGTTATTCCTTACTATGCATATGCAAGGCAGGATAGAAAGATTGCACCCCGTGTGCCCATATCCGCAAAGCTTATAGCCGATTTAATTACCGTTGCCGGAGCCAATAGAATAATGTCCATGGATTTGCATGCGGGTCAAATACAGGGGTTCTTTAATATTCCCGTTGACCATCTGTACGCTTCACCCATATTGCTTGATTATATAAAAAACATTCACTTTGATAATATAGTTATAGTCTCGCCAGATGCCGGTGGAGTGGAAAGGGCTCGATATTATGCAAAAAAACTAGGATGCTCAATAGCAATAATAGACAAAAGACGACCTAAACCCAACGTTAGCGAAATAATGCACATTATAGGAGATATAAAAGACAAAACAGCCGTAATTGTTGATGATATAGTTGATACCGCAGGTACACTTACCAATGCCGCAAAAGCACTGCATAAAGAGGGAGCCAAAAATATTTATGCCTGCTGTACACATCCCGTATTGAGCGGAAATGCAATAGAGAAAATTAATAACTCACCCATTACGGAGCTTATTACGACAAACACAATTAAATTTAATAAAAAAATCGCTTCGGATAAAATCAAGGTCTTATCCGTCGGCAATTTAATAGGGGAAGCAATAAGAAGAGTTTATCATAAAGAATCGCTGAGCGCTATTTTTGAATAAAACTTTTGATTATGAGGAGTTATGACAAGATGATTATTACTGCAAAGACGAGAGAACTCGGAACAAGGGTTTCGAGGAGAATAAGAAGAAATGGAAATGTTCCCGGCGTTGTGTACGGAATAAACTTGGAAAACAGGCACATAGAACTGAACAAGTCCAAGCTTTTAACCGCTATTAGAAAAAGCAGAAGAAACGACAGGTTTGAGTTAGAGATAGAAGGAGACAGCACGTATAATGTTATTGTAAAATCCATACAATGGCACCCGGTAACGGAGGATATCGTTCATATAGATTTCTATCAGCTAACCGAGGGCAAACCTATTACAGTTGATGTGCCTATAAAACTCACCGGAGAATCAAAGGGTGTGAAGCTTGGCGGAGACCTTTATCAGCCGAGAAAAAGGATTACCGTGACAGCATTGCCCGAAGCGATTCCAAATGAAATTACGGTTGACATTTCCGACATGGATATAGGTGATGTTCTGCATATTTTTGATTTGGATATGCCAAAAGGCGTAGAAATAAAATCAACTAAAAATTTTACACTCGTCGCAATCTTAGGAAAATCTCAAGAAGAAGAAACAGAGGAAGAAGCAGAGGAAACCGAAGAGGAAACAACGACAGAAGAAGAATAATGACAAATTAGATGTATTCAATAGTCGGTTTGGGAAATCCGGGCAGCAGGTATGCATTGACACCTCATAACGTTGGATTTATGGTATGCGATCTGCTGTCTTTTTCATTTAACTTTTCTTTTAATTCAAACAGCCGCATAAAGGGTTATGTAGGAAAATTCAACTATAATTCAAACAAAATAGCTGTCTTGAAACCCGCTACCTATATGAACCTCAGCGGTGAAAGCGTTTCGGCTTTTATTAACTTTTATAAATTAGAGATAGACAAAATGATTGTTGTGCACGACGACATCGATATGGAACTTGGAAAAATTAAAATTAAAAAGAACTCATCGAGCGGAGGACACAAAGGTGTTGAATCTATCATAAATATCCTCGGCACTCAGGATTTCAC
>JALTDI010000255.1 GCA_027074255.1 Desulfurellales bacterium | reverse complement strand
CTCATAAAGGCATTATACACTATACTGCTCGCCTTTTAGCCAAATCAAAATACCACGCAGCTTCAGTTATAGTCTCACAAACAATACATAAAGCAAAAACAGTATGTAATGTTTATACATCTAATAACTGCTTTACCAGGTCTTTCTTTTTATCAATATTTGCCAATCTCTTAATAAAAATATTCGGTGTAACCGGTGATCCGCCTCCGTGTATAGCGCCGCCCAAGTGAGGACCCGATATCCAATATTCCACGAATTTTATAAGTTTCATCCTATCTTGTGTTGTAACATCATCGCTTCCTTTTAGGTAATGTTCTATATATTGTCCTATTTCAGGATTTTCCAAATCATTTTTTGAAGGAGAGGTAACACATATCCCGCCTGTTATGTCGGCTAAATTTATAACGGCATTATTAAGTGCCGGCAAACCTAAAGTCTTGGATATATTGGAATACAGCGCATTGGGAAGCCATCCGCCCGACTTGGTTTTTACTCCTTCGTATCCTGCTGCCAACCCGCAGGCATAGCAAGCCTCTGTTCCTTTAACTGTTTCTATTATCTTATTTACAATATGAGAGGCATTTGCCGTGCCGTTATACTCCGCCATTAATTTTGATGCTCCGACAATCGTATCTGCAAATCCCGCTTTACACCCGGAACCTACATATCTGTGAATGTCGGAAAAATTACTGACCAATAAGCCCGCATATTGGTATTCTTCACACATAAACACCCTGTCCCACGGCACAAAAACATTATTAAAAATAACAAGGAACGTACCCCTATCGCCATAAGGATTGCCGGATTCCCAGTCCGGGTTCTCTCTTTTTTTGGACTCATAAGCATTGTTCTGCAGCACGTATATTATGTCGTCGTTACCCGATTCAACGGCAAAGGATACGGCATACGCTTTGTCTTCCTGTTTAATGGCAATTGTCGGCATCACAACGGTTTCATCAACCACTAAGGCTCCGGATTGACATATCTTTGCTCCTTTAACCACAATACCGTCTTCTTTTGTCTGTACTATTTTGAGATACATATCGTCTTGTTCATGGGGACTTTTTGCCCTATTGCCCTTAACGTCCGTCAGCGCACCGGACACTGCCAAATCGTTCTTCTGTACATATTTAATATAATTTTTTAATCTTTCATGATAGCTGGTTTTAATTGCTTCATCTACCTCATAGGTTGTTGTGTATAAAGCATTTAATATATCACACCCCACACACCTATAGTTGCATGTGGCAAGCTTACCGCTCAACAGCCTTGCAAGTTTCAGGCGTTTGATAAGATCCTCTCTTTCCGTATAGATATGAAGAAATCTGTTCACAGGTTCATCAATAAATTGGGAATCAGCGACCATAATATCTTTATACTCCTCCTGCTGAGCTAAATCGTATGTCAGTCCGATAGAGTCAACAATCGGCTTGATATTGGGATGTTCGACAAAATCCTCAATTTTCTCGCCATTGACATAAAGGTTTTGTTTCTTTTTAGAAATCCTCTCGATATAAGCACCTTTTGGCAAAATCATAAAAACCTCCTAAAATAGCTTTTTATATGGCTTGATACTTCCAGCTCCGTCTGTCATTTTTCGTATCA
>JALTDI010000254.1 GCA_027074255.1 Desulfurellales bacterium | reverse complement strand
AGACCCGAAAACTCTTCAGCAAATTCAGAATGCTGTTATGACAGCCATAGGATACAGTAAAGCAAGAGGAGACCAGGTAAGCGTTTCTTCCATTGAGTTTTCCGGGGCTAAACAAAATTCTAACGGAGGCGGCACTATGGGTAATCCTGCACATGGGGTTTTATCGTCATTTATCGGTTATTATAAATACGCCATAATGGCTCTGCTTTTATTCATATTTTATTTCCTCTTCCTAAGAAAATTTATAAAAAACAGTATGCAAATCAGTGTTATGCAGAGCAAGGAAAAAGAAAAGAGTGAATCCCAAGAGGAAAAGTCCGTTAAAGGTAAAACAATCAGAGAAATAGAAAATGAAATCTCAAGCAAATTGGACGCAGAGGAAAACATTAATGAAGATGCAATAAAGAGCAAGGTAATGGAAGATAAAATAAGGGAAAAAGCCCAAGAAAACCCAGAAGAAATGGCGAATTTGATTAAAACCATTCTTTCTGCAAAGAATAAATAGGTAAGGTTATGGCGGAAGCATCCCAGAATATAAAGAGTCTAAGTGATCTAACACCATCACAAAAGGCTGCTATATTAATGATTGTCCTCGGCGAGAATCTATCTGCAGCAATACTATCAAAACTTCCAAAGCAGGATATAGAGCTTATATCCAAAGAGATAGCATTTATGAAGACCATAGATCCTAAAATAATGAGAGAGGTTGTAAATGAATTCTACAGCATGTTAAAAGCAAAGGAGTTTATGAGCGTCGGAGGAATGGAATATGCAAAAGAACTTCTTATGAAAACCCTAGGCCCTGACGAAGCAAGAAGAGTTATTGACAAACTCATGAAAATCATGGAATCAAGCTACGGTTTTGAATATCTTGAGAATGTTGACCCCAAACAGCTGGTAAAGTTCATACAAAACGAACACCCGCAAACCATAGCAATAATCCTGGCGCATCTTGACCAATCGACTGCATCCGAGGTCTTATCCCTCCTGCCGAAAGAAATTCAATCGGATGTAACGCTAAGGATGGCTTCTTTGGAGAATGTTTCCCCTCTTGTCATAAAACATGTGTCTGAAATACTTGAAAGCAAAATGGAAAACGTCAGCGGTTCAAATATAGAACTCGGCGGTGTCAGAAAGGTTTCTGAAATAATAAACAGGATGGGAAGGGTTGAATCAAAATCTCTTATTGACTCGATAGCAGAACATAATCCGGAGCTGGCAAGCCAAATTCGGGATATGATGTTCGTATTCGAAGACATTCTCAAACTCAACGATAACGATATACAGGAACTGCTAAAACATATCGACAAAAAAGACCTCATTATGGCTCTAAAAGGTTCAAGTGACGAACTAAAAGACAAATTCTTTAATAATATGTCATCAAGAGCGGCAGATACATTGAAAGAAGAGTTGGAGTTCCTCGGCGCCGTTAAGGTCAAAGATGTTGAAAAAGCCCAAAAAATCATTGTAGATATCGTGAGGAAGCTTGATGAAGAAGGCGTTATATCAATAGGCGGCGGCGGTGAAGAGGTTGTCACATAAATGGAAATATTGAAATATGAATTCCAGGAATTTCCTGATATAAATGAAGAAAAAGAAGAACAA
>JALTDI010000253.1 GCA_027074255.1 Desulfurellales bacterium | reverse complement strand
TTCATTTCTTTCCGCCTCAGGCGGATGACTATTTTTGTCCAACGATGTCCGTTGGACAAAAGTCTGTGTGAGTCCGTGTGGGTCTGTGGCTAATTCTCGTATTTAAGGATAAGAAGTCATATAAACAGGCTAATTTCTATTTTCGATGCCTGACCCCTCTGCTTCCCCCCGTAATGGGGTGCCGGGTCTCGTGCCTGGATGGATAACTTACGGGCGTGTACAGCCAAATTGGATTTGCCATGGCCAAATGGCTGGTATGTCGATAATATTCAATAAACTTATTACTCCTTTTGATCCCGCAAAACACGCTCATAGAGAGATTGTGCTATGCGAAAGCCTGCCTTGTCTCGCAGGGTGTCCAGGGATGACTTGACATCCGAAATCAATCCTCTATGCTTGGCTTCGATGAGCACGCCAATCAAGCCAATATAGCGCAAACCAAAATAATGAGCGCTTTCACGCCCAAGGCGTTCATCCATTAAGAGCAGTTCGGCCTCCAGTTCCAACGACAAAGCAATCGCCTCGGCCTCGCCCGCATCTAAATCCAACATCAATGCCCGTACAAGATTGCGGTTTTTGACAGGCGCCCGTTTAATCCAGTCAGCCTTCTGTATATCTTCCGCGCCTGGCCGCCCGACGCCGTCCACTACTACTTTCTTCCAAACAGCTTCTGGAACAATGATCTTGCCATAGAGCTTATTTAACAAGTTAAGCTCACCAATACGAGCCAGGTTGATAAGGCTTGAAGCATCGCTGACAATCATACTCGATTGAGGGCCTTCAATGTTTGAAGGTCTTCCTCGTAATCCTCAATATCATAATGAACGGGTATTTTTCTGCTACCGAGGAGTTGCTGAAAATCCCACACCGTCATACTAGCCATTTCACGGGCTTTGCCAAAAGATATTTTGCCTTGTTGGAACAGTGAGATCGCCAAAACCTGCTTTAGCTCTTGAGTAGTCATACGTGCGGATCGAATAATCTCGCGAGGTATCTCAATCGAAACAGTATTAGACATTTTTTCTTTCCTCCAAACAAAAGGGCAAAGATAAACACGCCAGTCTCATTTCTTGCTCTTCTTTAATACTATATTTTAATTGTAACAAATCAGGAATAGTGAGACAAGGAAAGTAAACCTTTTCTTGTTACCGATTTCTTACCTGGTACGAAATCGGTAACGTATCATTGCTTGCGGATAAGCGATAGAGATGAGGGGATTGCGGTAGATGGGGTGTGAGAGGCTTAACTGAATTACCGAAAAGTGACATGGTACGAAATCGGTAAGAAAGACCAAAAAATCCTGTAAATCCTGTAAATCCTGTCTAATAAAGTCAGAAGGTAACAACGTCCCCCATTATCCTTCCCATTTCATGTTAGAATTGGCGTAAATGGAAATATGAAACAACGTCCCCCATTATCCCATTCAAAATTTGTGGCATAACTTACCCACAAATTTCTCTTGACTTTCAACGGAATAACTTCGCGGTTAAATTAAAAAGCCCAATCACATCTTGTTGACAAGGTAAGGGATATGTGTGAGATTTATCAAGCAAGGCATTGGCTTTATGCGTCTTCTCGTGACAGGAGGCAGAGATAGGCAGACAGCGGAGGAATAGCTA
>JALTDI010000252.1 GCA_027074255.1 Desulfurellales bacterium | reverse complement strand
GTAGAAAAGGGCGTTGATGCCATTATTTCCGGCAGTTTCGGGCCAAACGCCCAAGATGTATTGAAGGGTACGAAAATAGAACTATACAGTGCAAAAGGCGGCAGTGTTGCGGATGTTTTAAAGGCATTCAAGGAAGGAAAAATTAAAAAGTTTGAATAAAAGGAGTAGCGGATGAAAATAGCCGTAGCAAGCGGCAAGGGAGGAACGGGTAAGACAACAATATCCGCTCTGCTTGCCTATGCAGCTGACAACGCTCAATATATAGATTGTGATGCTGAGGAGCCAAACGGACATCTTTTTTTAAAACCGAAAATAGAAAAAACAGTTTCCTATACGGAGCTTGTGCCGAAAATCAACGAAGATATCTGCACCTTCTGCGGAAAATGTGCAGACGCCTGTGTTTATAAGGCTTTGGTTATTATGGGTTCTCCGTTAAACAAAACGATGTTTTTCCCCGACCTTTGCCACTCCTGCGGGGCGTGTGCCTATGTTTGTCCGGTTGAGAATGCGCTTGTTGAGGTCGAACGCGAGGTGGGCGAGTTCAAGTTCGGGAAAGCCGGTCTTATCGATTTTGTGATGGGGTCTTTAAATATAGGTGAGGCGAGTGCTACTCAACTTATAATAAATTTAAAAAAGCATATCGATGAAACAAAAACGGTTATTCTCGATTCACCGCCCGGTACAAGCTGCACGGTTGTTGAAACCTTATACGGAGTCGATTTTGTCGTGCTCGTCACAGAACCCACACCGTTTGGCTTGAGCGATTTGAAGCTCTCGGTCGAGCTTGCCAGAAATATGAATTTACCTTTTGGAATTATAGTTAACAAGAATGAAGAGGGTAATAACTTGATTGAGGATTATGCCAAAGAAGAGAATATAGAGATACTCTACAGACTGCCCTACTCGAAAAAGATAGCAAGTAATTACTCAAAAGGCAATCTTCCTTTTGACGAGTATAAAGATGACTTTAAAGGCGTACTTAAAACTATTAAGGAGAGGATATGAGCAAGGAACTCGTTGTGGTTAGCGGTAAAGGCGGAACGGGCAAAACCACTTTAACAACAAGCCTTGCCTATCTTATGAAAGATAAGATAATAGTTGATGCCGACGCAGAAGCCGCAAATATGTATATATTGATGAAGCCCGAAGTCAGGCACAAGGAGCTTTTTAAGGGTAATAAAACGGCTGAAATTGATACGGATGTATGTACAAAGTGTGATATATGCAGAAAGCTGTGTCGTTTTGATGCCATCTCCATTGATGAGAACGGCAACTATGTTGTGGATGATATTAAGTGCGATTCGTGTGAGCTGTGTAAGATTGCCTGCCCGGTTAATGCCATAGAAATGAAGGATGTTTACAGCGGAGAGTGGTATGAATCAGACACGCCATACGGTATTATGGTACATCCCAAGCTCTATCCGGGAGCTGAAAATTCGGGCAATCTCGTCACTATGGTTAAGCACAAAGCTCATATCATAAGCGAAGAGAAGGGCATACCCTACATTCTTGTTGACGGCTCACCCGGTATAGGCTGCCCGGTTATATCCACAATTTCGGGAGCCGATTTTGTTATTATTGTAACAGAACCCACGCCTGCTGGAATACACGATTTGAAAAGAGTAAAGAAACTGTGTGATTCTTTTAAGGTAAAAACGGGCGTTGTGATAAATAAGTTCGACTTAAACGAAGATAAGTCAAAAGAGATAGAAAAATTTGCCGAAAGTGAAAAGATACCTCTTTTGGGTAAAATACCGTTTGATAAGTGTGTTCCAAAAGCCATTGTTAACCTTCAAATTCCTTACGAAGCCGCAATATGCGGCAGCATCAAGAAACCTATTGAAGAAATATATTCAAAGGCAATGGAGCTTTTATGAGTTTGAAAGAAAAAATTATAGAAAAACTGAAAAATGTTTATGACCCGGAACTAAAAGAGGACGTTGTAAGTTTAAAACTTGTTTACGATTTGGAAGCTGACGAAGAAAACGGTGTTGTAAATATAAAATTCAAACCCACCGTGGAGAACTGTCCTGTAGGGCTGCAGCTTTCCATAGCAATTAAAAAAGCTATTCTTGCGGTTGAGGGTGTAAAAAAAGCTAATGTAAAGGTAGAAAACTTTATATGGGCAAAAGAGGCTGAGGAATTTTTAAAGGCTCTGGATAATTAAAGGGGGATATGTTCCCCCTTTTCGAATTTTTCGAGGGTCTTATTTGCCGTTATTTTTCCTACATTTATAATTTCCTTGTTTTTGTGAAAATCAAAGACGCCGCACAATTTTTTGGATATGTTTATCATAACGTCGGCTTCGTATTCTGCCATTCTGTATTTTTCTATGTAATCCATCATCAGGTTTATAGTTAATCCTTTGGGATCATCGCTAAAATTCAATTTGTTTTCCCAAAACCTCTCGAACTTCGTTGTTTCGAATTTTATAGGATGGGCATTTTCTATATTGCTGTTTACATTTACAGCTATTATCAAGTCCGTATCGTCGCTCATGGTGGGTGCAATCGGAATGTTGTTCAATACTCCGCCGTCAACTATTAACTCACCGTCTTTTTCTACGGGTACAAATATTCCGGGAATCGCCGAAGACGCCCTAACAGCATGGTATAGATTGCCGGATTGATACCATATTTCCTTTTGTCTGGATAAGTTTACCGCAACAGCTGTGAATTTTAGCGGCAGCTTTTCAATGAGTATATCTTTTGTGACATCTTTTATCCAGCTGAACATTGCATCGCCTTTAATTAAGCCCTTAGACAAACCAGATCTAAAATTAAAATCAATCATTTTCGCCGCATCAAAAAGGGTTTTATCGGCCAGCCATTCTTTATATTCATTTAATTTCCCGCATGCTTCTAATCCGCCTATGACAGCGCCCATAGATGTTCCTGAAATGGATTTTATTTCATATCCTCGCTCTTTCAGTACTTTTATAACACCTATATGAGCATAGCCTCTTGCCCCCCCTCCGGAGAGAACCAAAGAAACGGTCTTTCCCATAATCTACAATATACTATTTTTCTTGCCAACATACAATATTTTCAATACAATTTCGATACAAATGCTTGAACAAGGGGGAAGATATTATGAGGCAATACATAGCGGTTGCAACACAAAAAGATAAAAAAAGTTTATGGAGAGGGCATTTCGGTGTATCTCCTATTTACAGCATTTTTAACGAAAAGGGTGAAATGTTTGAACAAAGGCAAAATCCTTATGCTACAGACGGAAAACATCACGACGACCCCGATTTAATAGTTAATTTTTTATCCGATGTTAAAACATTTATTGCAAAAAATATGGGACAAAAATCAAGAGAAAGACTTATAAATAAGCTAAACATAGAGGGTATTCTTGTTGATGAGGAGAATATTTATGATGCAGTGAATTACTATTTGAATGCCAAAAAGAACATTGATGTGTTCGAAAGATGCTATGAGAAATACGAAAATTGGTTTGATAAAAATAGAGCGGTTTATGAAAGCGAATTGCTTATGCTTAAAAAAGTTATTCCCGAGGGTAAAAAAGGTATAGAAATAGGTGTGGGGAGCGGGCGATTTGCATATCCATTGGGCATCAAAGAGGGTGTTGAACCCTCCAAAGAGATGGCAAAAATAGCAAGAGAACGGGGAATAAAGGTCTATTACGGATACGCCGAAAAGTTGCCTTTGGCTGATGAAGAGTATGATTTTGTACTAATCGCCGTTACGATATGTTTTGTTGAAGACCCCATAAAGACCCTTATGGAGGCAAAACGTATACTAAAACCAAAAGGCGAGGTTATCGTCGCCATTGTAGATAGAGAAACTCCAATCGGGCGTGAGTATTTGAACAAAAAGGAAAAGGGTCAGTTTTATAAAAATGTTAATTTTTTCTCAACCGACGAGTTAAAGGACATGTTAAAGCAAACGGGTTTTCAAATAAAAAGTGTATATCAGACACTGTTCGGTGAAAGTATAAAGGATATAAATACAAAGCAAGAACCTAAAAAAGGATACGGTGAGGGAGGATTTGCTGTCGTTTCGGGTGTGAAGGATGAATAGCGGTTTTGCAATGGCACTGGAGCAATCCTTTAACGGCACGATTTCAATTATTCTTTGGCTTATCTTTTTTGTTTTTATAATCTTAATGCTGTTTATGTGGATTTCCGTACCTTTTATTCTAATATCCATCAAAAAAGAGATTAAATCCTTAAAAAATGAGATTAAAAAAATGCAGAAAGATACTCTTGACTAAAAAAGGAGTTTTGGTATAAACTGACAACATGAAACTATTGGACGTTGAGATTGACAAAAATTACAGAGTCGTTTCGATAGAAGGCGGCTGTGCTGCTAAGGATAGACTGATTAAACTCGGCATTCTTCCAGGTGTTGTTATAGAAGTAAAAAGAAAAGCGCCGCTCAGGGGACCCTTTATGCTGAGCATTAACGGCTCGGATATAGTGATAGGGCGCGGCATTGCCTCTAAAATAAACGTACAAAAAATTACATGACGACAATCTCTCTGATAGGCCAGCCCAACTGCGGAAAGAGTACTCTATTTAACCAAATTGCCGGCTACAAGAGTCTGGCCGCTAATTTCCCGGGAGCTACCGTAACTTATACAAAAGGTACGACATATATAGACAATGAGCTTGTCGAGGTTATAGATTTGCCCGGCACATATTCTTTAAGCTGGTATGACGATGCTGAAAAAGAGACGGTAAAAGCCCTGTTTTCCATGGATATAGACGTTATAGTTAATATTATTGATGCGTCTATGTTAATTAGAAGCGTTGAGTTGACCATAGAGCTGATGTCTTTGGAAAGGCCTATGGTTGTTGCCTTGAATATGATGGATGAGGCTAAGAAAAAGGGTATAGAAATCGATGTGTCAAAACTTGAAGATATGCTGGGCATTAAAGTTATCCCGATAGTGGCAAAAAAAGGAAAAGGGATTAGGGAGCTTTTAGACAGCATTAAAGATGCAAAAAAACCGAGAAAACGGTGCGTTTATAGGAAAGATGCAGAAGAGCAGATACTGAAATTGACAAATTGTATATCTGAAAACATTAAAGATACAAAATGGCCTTTAAAACTTCTCTCCATAAAAGCAATAGAGGGCTTTAAGCCCTGTGAAGAACTTATAGAATCAACAAAGTGCAAGGAGCTTCTTGTTAGCATAAAAAAAGATTTGGATGACGGTATGGTGATTATTAATCAAAGGCATGCTCTGTGTATGAATATATTTGAGTTCTCCTCAACCGTTAAAAAAATTACTAAGACAAGCTTGGAATCAAGGATTGATAGCGTTCTTATGCATCCTTTTTTCGGTTATATCGCAATGCTCGCCATATTTGCAGTTATTTTTTATATAGTATTTCAGGGCGGTATGTCCATAGAAAATCTTGTAATAGGTTTGTTTAGCGATATTGATAGCTATTTATCCGCTGCAATACATAACCAGCTTGCATTTTCAATAGTAAAAGGTGCTGTTGACGGTGTGGGCGCCGCAACCGGCATTGCACTGCCGTATCTGCTGCCGTTTTTATTTATCATATCCTTTTTGGAGGATGTAGGTTATCTTCCGCGTATAGCCTATCTTATGGATTCGACCATGCATAAAATGGGTGTGCACGGAACGAGTGTAATTCCTTTTGTAGCAGGATACGGATGCAGCGTGCCTGCTATCATGGCAACAAGGATACTAAAAAGCAAAAAAGAAAAATACATAACGGCTTTTTTGGCATCTATTGTTCCATGTTC
>JALTDI010000251.1 GCA_027074255.1 Desulfurellales bacterium | reverse complement strand
GGAGATATTGTTACAGGTAAAGTTATAGACATAAGGGAAGATGATGTTTTTGTCGACATAGGCTATAAGTCCGAGGGTGTTATAAACATCAAGGAATTTCTCAATGAAGAGGGTGAGCTGAGTATTAAAATAGGCGATGAGGTCGAGGCCCTGTTCTTTAATAAAACGGATAAAGACGGTTTTGAAATTTTATCAAAGGCAGCAGCAGACAGAATAAAGAGCTGGAGAAAGATTGTTGAGGTTTATAAAGAAAATATACCTATAAAAGGCGTTGTCAAGAATCTTGTAAACGGCGGATTTACGGTTGATATAGACGGCTTTTTGGCTTTTCTTCCGGGCTCTCAGGTTGAGATACATCCTATCAAAAATTATCCTTCTTATGTGGGCAAGGAATTCGAATTCAAAGTTGTAAACATAAACGAAAGCAAGAAAAACGCTGTCCTTTCAAGAAAAGTTTTGCTTGAAGAAATAAAGAGGAAGCGTGAAGAAGAAATTTGGGAAAAAATTAAAGAGGGCGCCGTGCTCTCGGGAAAGATAAAAAATATAACCGATTACGGTGTTTTTGTTGATTTGGGCGGAGTTGACGGGCTTGTGCATATTACCGATATGTCATGGAGCAGGATAGGCCATCCGTCGGATATGGTGAACGTGGGAGATGAAATAGAGGTTAAGATAATCAAGATAGAGAGCGATGAGAAACAAAAAAAGATTTACCTCGGCATGAAACAGCTAACAGAAGACCCGTGGCAGAACATAGAGGAGAAATTCCAAATTGGTAAAATCGTTACGGGTAATATAGTTAATGTGGTTGAATACGGTCTGTTTGTCGAGATAGAAAAAGGTATAGAGGGTCTTGTTCACAAGAGCGAAATTACATATGACAAATATCCCTCCAAAGCCAAAAAAATGTATAACACAGGCGATAGCGTAGAGGTAAAAATTATTAATATAGATACGGATAACAGAAGAATGTCACTATCTATAAAGCAGTGCAAACCTTATCCTTGGGAAAATATTGACGAAGTATACAAAAAGGGCGATGTTATAGAAGGCACCGTAACCGGCATAAAAGAATTCGGTATATTTGTCAAACTCGATGAAGGTATCGAGGGGCTGGTGCACGATAAGGATATTTCGTGGGACAAGGAAGATAAAGGAAACTATAATGTAGGCGACGTTGTTAAGGTCGTTATATTGAGTGTGGAGAAGGATAAAGAGAGAATTGCTCTTGGCATAAAACAGTTAACCAAAGATCCGTGGGAAGATATTGATCAAAAATATAAGCCAGGTGATATTGTTGAAGCTGAGATTGTGAGCATAAAACCGTTCGGAGCTTTTGTGAAGATAGACAAAGGAATAGAAAGCCTTATCCCGAAGAGTGAATTTAGTGATTATGAGCCCCAAAAGGGTGAGATTGCAAGGGTGAGGATATTAAAGTTAGATAAGGGAAGAAAAAAACTTATTTCAAGCTTTAACATCGAGTAATCTGCGTATCTAAAAAACTTGAAACGGGCGTTTCGCTGTGCTTAAAAAGTCCATAACAATATTTTTCGTAATTTTCATAGTTATTTTCATTATAAATATAGTGTATTACTATTCAAATAAGGGTAATGTAGCGGTAATAAACATAGACGGTATCATTACAAATTCGGATGCATCGAGATGGATAAAACAGATAAAAGACGTGCAGTCAGACAGCGGGTATAAGGCTATTTTGATAAAGATAAACTCACCCGGTGGCTCTGCAAATGCAAGTGAAAAACTATATCTTGCCATAAAAAAAGCTGATAAAACAAAACCTGTTGTTGCAATAATAGGAGCTCTCGGTGCAAGCGGTGCATATTATGCTGCCTGCGGGGCAAGAAAAATAGTAGCATACCCAACATCGGTGGTGGGCAGCATAGGTGTTTTGTTTGAAACCCTGAATATAAGCGGATTAGCCGATAAAATCGGCATATCCTCTTTTGTTGTTAAAAGCGGTAAGATTAAGGATGTTGGAAATCCGTTCCGAAAACCTACGGAAGCTGACAAGGCTATGCTCCAAAGAGTTGTGAATGGGATATATAAACAATTCCTTGATGATGTTGCACAAAGCAGGCATATAAAGCCGGAAGTTTTGAAAAAATATGCTAACGGCAGTGTCTTTGCCGCAGACGATGCCCTAAAAATAGGATTGATAGATGCTGTGGGTTCTATGGAGAAAGCTAAAAATATATTGAAAAAAGAGTCCGGCATAAAGAGCATCCGCTTTACTTTTATCAGAAAGAACAAAAGTATAGTGGGAAATTTAATCGGTGAGAGATTTTCTTTTTTTCTGGATTATATAGAATTTAAACTGACCCCATCCGTAAAAGCTATTTTCTATGATTAACATAAACCTCATAAAGAACCAGATACCCACACAGATAGATTTGCCTAAGAAAAAAAGGAATTACAAAAAAATCTCGGTTTTTGTAATTTTAGGCATTCTGTTTGCAATAGGGTTATATTTTGTTTTTGTATATGAGATTAGCAGAGTTTCTATAATAGGAAAAAACGTTGTGCCTAAAACCAAACTTTACAAATCAGCAGTTAAAAAGAGCAAAGAAATCGAAAGAAACATAGCAGAAAAACCGAAGAAAATTAAGAAAGCAGTCGTCAAACTACCGAATAAAACAATCAAATCAAACAAAAAGGAAGAAGAGGCACAAAAGGCGGTTATGCTAAAAAACAGGGAGACCGTTAAGAAAATTGAAAAACATAATTTCCCGGTTTTTTCTCTGAGTATCGAGCTTGAAAACATACCGAAACCCATACCTCAGACGGATGTTAAAAAAGACAAGAACAGCCTTTATGAAAAATTAATTAATAGCAGCAGCAAGGAGAATGTAAAAAAAGAATCTGAAAAACCGAAAAATATACACAAAAAATTGTATGTTGAAATTAAAACGAGAAGATATACTCGAATTAAACATGATTTGAACAGCCTAAAGATAAGATATAAATATAAAAAAATCGCATATAAGCAAATCATGAAATACACTATTTTTGTAGGAGGATTGGATAGCTATCCCAAAGTGATTAAATTTGCCAAGGCTTTAAAGAAAAAGGGATATTCCATATATAAGATTGTCAATATGGATTTGCTGTTCTATGTCTGCATAGATAAAAATATAGGTGAAAAAAAGAGAAATCGTTACATTGACATTTGGGGCAAAACACCTTTCAGAGTAGTAGCCATACAGCATACAGAGCCCTTGTATTTATACAAATTCGTGTTCCAGTGCTCAAAAAAAACAATTAACATATTGAAAAAAAAGGGATATTATCCTATAATTCTATCGCATCAAAAAAGCGGGGCGTAGCGCAGACTGGTAGCGCACTTGAATGGGGTTCAAGTGGTCGGAGGTTCAAATCCTCTCGCCCCGACCATCTATCTATTTTATAAGGTTTTTACATAATTGCATATTTTATCGATTGCCGTGATAGTATTTGAACAATACTCACGCAGGAATTTTGCATCTATATCAGTGCTGCTTTTATAAGCTGCTTCGAGAGCCTTTGTGCCGTCAAAATCCACATATGCTATTCTTGTTGTAAACTCTTTCTCGCTTCTTCCGAAATCGCTGCCCGGCAAAAAAGCAACACCCGTATCGTTCAATATGTTTTCGCAAAGCTCACCGCTTGTTTTTACACCCTTTTGTATAAGTTTGTCCTTGAAGTTTGAGAAATTTGGTAAAAAATAAAATGCCCCGTCGGGCTTTGTTACTCTTATTCCAACTTCGTTAAAGTTTTTATAAATATATTCACCGATGGCTTTGAGAATCCTTCTTGAATGTTTTAGATATGTGTTAATCGTTTCGTCGAATTGAAAAGCCCTGATAGAGGCAAACTGTATCGGTGCGCTGACAGCCGTAAATGTTTCGCTGGCAACGGCAGCCATACCGTCAAGAAGCCATCTTAAATTTTCCGGAAATGCAAACGTCCCAACTCTCCAGCCCCCGGCGCCGCACCATTTGCTCAGTCCGCTGCTGATTATTGTTCCTTCGGGATAATATTTTGCTATTGATATGTGATTGCCGTTATGATTGAGCTCTCCGTATATTTCATCCGATAAGACGATAATATTATATTTTCTTGCGACCTCAGCGAGTTCTTTCAATAATTCACTTGGGTATGTCTTGCCTGTGGGATTGTTAGGGTAGTTTAAAATGATAACCCTCGGGGCGTTTGGGTCATTTTTGCAGGCATTATCCAAATCCTCCGCAGTTAAGAGCCAGTCGTTTCGCTCATACGTTTCTATCCAGCTTGATTTTCTCCCCAATATTTTTGCCTGCGGAGCATAAGATACCCAGCTTGGTGAGGGCAGCAGAAGCTCACCGTAGAATACAACCTGCAGTATAAACATAAGCTCTTTGGAGCCCGGTCCTATTAATATATTTTCCGGGCTGTATTCAAGATTTTGGCTTTTTTTATAATACTGAGCAACGGCCTTTCTCAGCTCATACAGGCCTTTAACGGGAAGATAATCTTTTTTGTAGGCATTTCTTTTTAATTCTTCTACAACAACGTCCGGGACAGGGAAAGGTGCCTGACCGAGCCCAAGTTTATAGACTTTTTTGCCTTCTTTAATCATTTCGTTGCTTTTTTCGTTTATGTTGAGTGTTGCAGAAAGAGGCATACCCCTAAGATTTAAATTCATACTCTCGCAGATGGATGCGCTTTTTTCCATTTTTTTAAACTCCTTCTTTTTTTAATTTTGCTATTTTTTTGCCGGTTTCGGTATAATGGTTTCTTATTTCTCTTTCTATTGTCTTGGGATTTCCCGATTCTATGGCTTTTACTATTTTTTTATGTCTTTCATTGATCTGCTTCGGCAGATAAAGTTTCGGCCAGTATTTTGAGAACATCAGATGGGATTTCATACTGAGCATTTTCGTAAATTTGACGAGTTCCTTGTTCCCGCATATCGAAAATAGCTTCTCATGGAACTTATCCCCTAAATATATCAATTTGACGTTTTCATTTTTTTCGGCAAGCATTTCCATTTTGTCGCACATGGAATATAACCTGTTGATATCCCCTTTTGTAAGCTTTGGAAAGGATATCGAAGCTGCAAACCCCTCCAAAACACCTCTTGTTATGTATGCATTTAATATGTCGTCCGCTGTTAAATCCGTCAAAAATGTTCCAATGTGCGGTCTGTATTCCAAAATTCCCACACTTGTAAGTTCATTGAGGGCTTCTCTTATTGGTGCTCTGCTGATGTTTAACGTTTCTGATAGGTGTGTTTCCTTAATTTGTTCTTTGGGCTTTATGTTTCCTTTTATAATTTCTTTGTATATAAACTCTGCAACACGGTCTTTGTATGTTATTTTCTTCACTTTGCCTTGCTCCATCTACACATTGTCTACTGTCGACAATAGATGAAAACAGAGGAAAAGTCAAGCAAATTTTGCTCAATATTTAATGGGCTGCCAATGTTTTGATTTTGTTATGAGTTTACAATGAATGAACATAGAGGTTTATCTTTTTTAAGAATCAATCAGAAAGAGAATTTCTAAATTTGTTTATTTTTATTCAAATATATATTTGTTTAAGACAATATTATCCTTTACTCTCATTTGACGGCTGTAAATAAATATGAAACATACATTTGGGCTGTAAGGGTACAACCCCGGTTATGCTGCATAGTAAAGCGCATCAGAATCCCATTAAGAAAATTCTTAGAAAAATCCTATGAATGAATTGTCTTTTTCGGTATATTTTTTTT
>JALTDI010000250.1 GCA_027074255.1 Desulfurellales bacterium | reverse complement strand
GTAGGTTCAACGATTCTTGTTGAGTATGATTTGATAAATCAATCCAAAAAACCGATAAAATTAGGTAAATACGGTGCATTTATTGCCTGTCGCGACCCAAATTACAAAAACAGAGATTTTGCTCATCAATTCAAACACTATACAATAAAAAAACGGCAGATGATTCATATAAAGGGAAACATAAAGATAAACAAAAAAGGAAAATGGATATTTTGGCCCGGTTTTTATATCGTAGGATTCGGATGGGGTCCTATGGATTGGGGCGCTATCAGACTAACAGCAAAAAAAGGCTCTCACAACAACTCCGGCGGCTCACACCATTCGCAAAATCCAAAGAAATTGACACTCACCCCACCCTATTCAAACTGTTACGGTTGGAAAACGTCACCCGGACTTGCACAAACACAATACTACTGCAACTCAAATACAGGTTACATAGGAATTTTCGATTCATCCTGGGTTGGCGGAGCAGCCTCATATGCCGTTCAATCCATATACTTTAACAGCAATAGTAACCAGCGAGTTAAAATAAAAGCAACATTTTATTACACGGGAGGCACCAAAGTAGCCGGTGTGGCGGCATTTGCCGGATTGCAGGCTATGTATATTCACAATAAAACAAACTCAAGAAAGGATATTATAGTCGGCTTGGATTACAGCATAGCTGTTCAAAAAATTATAGATGTAGCCCTATTGACATTTCCAGGACTAAAGCAGGTTCAGGATGTTAGAGAAGCTCTCGAATTGATAAGCACATTAAAAGACTCAGCAACACTTCTTAGGGAGTTAAAAGACCTATACAACGTCAAAAAGGCAAAGAAATATGTTTATACTTTTTACATAAATGCCAAAAAGGGCGGTAACTTTGTCAATATAGGTTTAAGAGGCAATTGCAGCGGTATAGTGACAGGCTCTTCTTATGTTGTTGTGGCGGCTCAGCTTGTAAAGATCGAGGTGCTATTTTGATATGGTGAAGTAGTCACTAAAATACGGGTTGCTCTCGTTGTCTTTATAATAAAGGACTACCCTGACAGCATCATCTTTATCCTCGCCAAAACCGCTTACAAACCCATGGGGTATTGTCCATTTGTACTTATTTTGGGCTGCACAGCTATCGCAGGAATTTATAATGCCGGCATCGTGTCCGCCTATCAAGATGGAAATACATATAACGCCCTCTTTAAAGCCTTTCCACCTTATTGTGTAGGTTTTGCCCTCAATCCAGACATCGTTGGCTTTTGGTGCAATAATCTTAGCTTTGGCAGTTGCTTTTTTACAGCTAAAAGTGCTTCCAATAATAACAAGTAAGGCTAAAAAACTTAGAAAAACCTTCATGCTTTCCTCCTTTTTTTGCGATGTGCACCTAATTTCTCAATCCTCTTTTCTTTTGAAAGGGAAAGGGCACTAAATATACTTTCAGAAAAACCCCCCAAAGAAAAAATATGGATAACATAATTTTTGCACAATAATCTAAAAAGTTCAAGAATATGATTGTAAACTTTTCTTTTAATCTCTGAATTGTATTTTAGGAAGCCCGCACAGTTAAACAAATGAGATACGCTTTTTTGCATTGTCTATATATGGAATGACCTAAGCATCTTTGCTGTATTTGTTCTTAATTGTA
>JALTDI010000249.1 GCA_027074255.1 Desulfurellales bacterium | reverse complement strand
CTGCTCCCACCATTTCTTGAGATCGGAAAATGGTAAAACATTTTGCGGTTTCAAATAGATGGTTCCTTGAAAAAATCAAATATTATTCACAAACCAAATTGGTCTGAATTTGACTGAGCAATCTTTATACTGTTCGTCTTTAACAATTGACCAATTGAGAACATAAGCTTCTTTTGGTTGGTAAGCGCGGATAAAAGATTTTAATCCGCTGGGAACAGTTGTTTGGTTTCCGCCTTTGACTTCAATCGGAATCAATCTGTTTTCTCGTTTGATGATAATGTCAACTTCTTGTCGGCGAACGGTCCGCCAAAAATATAATTGATCAATGATATTTTTGGTTTTTTCCAGTTCAGTCATAACTATGTTTTCCACTAAATGACCAAAATCGGGTGTTTTAACTTGAATTGAAAAAGTGTTTATCAGGGCATTTCGGAAACCGCCATCTATCAGATAGATTTTAGGGCTTTTGGTGATTTCTTTAATTTTATTGGTAAAATAAGGAGGAACAAGTTTAAGAATAAAGGTGTTTTGCAAAACGTCTAATCTGTTGGTTACGAGTTCTCTGCCCAATTCACTATCTCTGGAAAGTTGATCAATAGACAAAATATTTCCGATTTGTCCAGACAATAAACCGAGAAGTTTTTTAACTTCCAGCGCATTAGCTTTATAACTCCAGAGTTGAATATCACGAGTTAAATAAGAATCAATCAACTCATTAAGTAAAGAAATTTTTTGCTCAGGAATATTGTCAGCATCTAAAACAACGCGCGGATATCCGCCCCAATTGGCAAAGTTTTGAAATTGTTCATTAATATTTTTTATTGCCTCAGCGGATGCGGTGATAATATTTTTGGAAAAAATATTGAAAAATTGCAGTTTATTATTAATTTTGTTAGAAGTCCAATCTAAATATTCAGTAAAACTTAAAGGAAAGACGGGAATAACAATTTTGCGTCCCGCCATGGATTCATCAATATTGAGATACCAAGAAGCGGAACCGGTGATTATAGGTTTAATATTCGGATAGTGATCATGAATTACTTTTAGAGTGGAACCGATATTTTTCGCCTGTTGAAATTCATCTATAAAAAGGTAGTATTTTTGAGAAGTGTCTTTGGGTAAACTGTCAATGGCGGTTGTTTGTTTAGACCAAATGGTTAAGCTACCTGTTTGTTCTAAATCAAACCAGAGAATTTGATTCTCGGAAACATTTTTCTCAGAAAGTAACTTTTCTTTAACCATTTTCAGTAAAGTGGTTTTGCCAACTTGACGGGGTCCATTGAGTAAAATAATGCGATGGTCGTCAATGTAATCCCATATTTTGTTAAAAATTGTTCGTTTTTTGAATGTATTCTGCATATTTTTATGTATTAACCATAGATTTATGTGTATAATTCTATTATATTACATTAAAAAATATCTGTCAAGAATTCAATTTTCTTGTGGATTTTAAGAAATCAACAAGAAATAGAGTTCTTTGAAAAAATAAGTTCATCAAGGTAAGTCTACCTTTCTTTGGTAGACTGCAGGACAGCATTGGTTTAAATCCCAATGTCTCGTAGTCAGCCTTTGGCTGATGGTATAACTACAACACGGAGAGAAAAAAATTAAAATTCAAAAAGCCTCTTGAAAA
>JALTDI010000248.1 GCA_027074255.1 Desulfurellales bacterium | reverse complement strand
TTATAAAATAAATCTCAACAAAAAAGTGCTGCATAAACCTGCTGTTGGTAAAATTAATATACCGAAGTTGGCAAAATTGCCGGATTTGGTAATAACTGGTCTGACTTTTACCGCTCCGCAGCACAACGATAAATTTTTAGGAACGGTTAAAATAAAAAATATTGGTAAAAACCACGTATCAAAATCGTTCTATTTCAGCATACAGCAGCTTGATAAATTCAACAGATGGCAGAGGCTGCCCGGAGCGTGCTTTAAAGTAAATATAAATACACCGTTAAAGCCCGGTAAAACGATATCTGAAAACTTTGTGCTCAATTACAATACCGGCAGCAAAAATATTAAAGTAAGAGCTTATGCGGATTCGGCATGCGAAAATGAAACCCCCTATGTATGGAGGGATGTAAAAGAGAGCAACGAACACAACAACTACTCGCAAACCAAAATAGTTTCAGGTTATTTTCACCCTAAGGTAACCGGAATATACCCCGCCTCAGCCATCATAAACAAAGGCACGCTTCATGTGTATCATGTGTATGGTACAGGATTTGGTGAAAAACAGGGAAGCCACGGGGTTTATTTGAAAGGTTTTGACAATCACTACCACAGTGTTTCTGTCGTTAAATGGAGAGATAGGGCTATAGATTTTAAGGTGCCAAATTCGATAAACTCAGGACAATATTATGTGTGTGTGGACAATGCCTGCATTTTAAAACTGCTTATGCTCTCAAAAGAGAGCTTCTGTTCATGGGATACCTTCCTCGGCAAGATAGAGGGATTTTATAATCTCATAGGCGAAATCCATATAGATACTCTAAAACCCGGAACAAAGTGCAGTTATCAAAACAATTCGACTCAAAAGGTTATAGGTGCTCACGCCAGATTGACAACTCAAAAATTGGATGTTAGAAATATACAATTCCACATAAAGGCATTGGGTGATTATAGATATACTATACATGATTTAAACGCCGATAATAGACATATTAGGGTTGTTAAATCATCGGGGTCTCAATTTGTTATAAACATACCCTTTGAAAGCAGCGGTGTTGAAGCCAAGGGGTGTTTTAAATCCATTGCCGGCGGAGGGTGGCATGATAACCTTGCACCCGATATTCATATTAACAACCTAAAACTGAAAATAGCCATACAGCTTTTCCAAAACAAAGGTACTTTAAGCTATAAGGCAGCCACGTCTGTGAGTACAAATATAAAAGCTGCAAAAAAGATTAACACAGCAATTCTGAATCTGTTTGTAAAGCGTTGGAGAAATAGGGTAAAAAGGGGAATCATCGACAGTATGAATAATGCATTGAACAATGATCAGGATACAAAAAACAGCATAATAAACAGCTTCCTATCCATATTTTATCTTTACGGTTCGCCAAAAATTCCTCAGGGAGCAAAATTTAAAAAAATAAAATTCGATAGAAAGGGAATTTATATTATGTATTGATTGAATAGAATGAGTTTATAAATATTTTATGCAAGGAGTGATTGCTGTTCATCGCAAAAGGCAGTTGGAACAATTTAACTGTATTATGATTATGCGAAAATATTTATATATGCAAAGACCGGCGATTTTTGAGAGGGCTGTATGAATAAAACCTACACTTTACTATCATCTTTGGTATTTGT
>JALTDI010000247.1 GCA_027074255.1 Desulfurellales bacterium | reverse complement strand
ATGTTTATAAAATAGGCGGAGCGCAGGCCATTGCCGCATTGGCGTATTCGACACAGAGTGTTCCAAGTGTGGATGTTATAGCAGGACCCGGCAATATCTATGTAGCCTTGGCAAAAAAAGCAGTTTTCGGTGATGTTGCAATAGACTCTGTTGCAGGTCCTTCTGAAATTATGATTGTTGCAGACAGTAAAGCCAATGCAGAGTTTGCGGCATATGATTTACTGAGCCAGGCAGAGCATGACGAGATGGCGAGATGCTATTTCGTCGGTATGGATAAAAAACTGACGATAGATGTTGAAAAAAGATTTTTGGAGCTTGCACGCACCGCAAAGAGAAGCTCAATTACCTCTGTGTCTTCTAAAAATGCTCTGTTTTTTTACGCTGAAGATTTTGCTCTCGCGGCGCAGCTGGTGGATAAAATTGCACCTGAGCACTTGGAATTACAGGTTAGAGACCCCTATCTATTTATGAATTCCATTAGAAATGCAGGTGCTATTTTTATCGGGGAATATACGCCAGAACCTGTCGGAGACTATATTGCAGGCCCTAACCACACACTGCCGACAAACCACACAGCGAGATTTGCCTCGCCCCTGTCTTCCGATGTGTTTATGAAAAAGAGCAGTATAATACACTATTCAAAAAAAGCGTTTAAAAAAAATGCCCGATTTGCCGCTGATTTTGCCAAGATAGAGGGGCTTTTTGCTCATCAGGCTTCAATTGAGGTGAGGTTGAATGGATATAATAAAACCTGATTTAAAAGATGTTGACAAAATAAAGTCCATAGTAGACGAATTTGCCAGAAAAAGGGATATATTGCCCCGCAGTGCGGAGGATATAGCTGAAAGAATAAGAGAATTTGCCGTTGTAAAATTTAAGGGCGAGGTTATAGCCATAAGCAGTTTGAGGCTTTATTATCCTTTTTTGGCTGAGGTTAGAACGATTGCCGTAAAAAAAGAACATCAGGGTAAGGGATTGGCAAAATCGTTAATTGAATATGAACTTAAAGAAGCCGAGAGATTGAGAATTGAAAAGGTGTTTGCACTGACTTTTCAGTTGGAATTCTTTAAAAAAATGGGATTTGAGCTCATAGATAAAAAACAGCTGCCGCAAAAGAAGATATGGGAAGATTGCGTAAAGTGCCCCTTTTTCCCTGACTGCAAAGAAGAGGCGGTTATTATTTCTCTAAATAAACGATAGGCGGCTAAATGAGCAGCATGCTTTAAAATAATCCGTGAGTTTTATTATAGTTTGAGCTTTTTAGGTAAATGTATTTAATCAAATTATAAAGTGCGGATATTAAATCGGTGATACGGGTTTGAGTATTAGTTAAGTCTTATATAATAATCATGTTAACAACAAACAATAGTTAAATAAATTGATTGACACTTTAATACTGTTCGTATATATTTGATATGAAAAAAGATATATTTCTATATAGGAGGTAGGACATGCGCGAAAAATTAGAAAAGCTCAAGGAATTGGAAGCACAAGCCGAACTTGGAGGAGGAGAAAAAAGGATAGAAAAGCAGCATGCGCAAGGCAAGTTAACGGCAAGAGAGAGAATTAAATTGCTTCTTGACGAGGGCAGTTTTGTTGAGTTTGATAAGTTTGTTACGCACAGATGTCATGATTTCGGAATGGAAAAACAGAAGATACTCGGAGACGGCGTTGTTACAGGATATGGAACCATTGACGGAAGGCTTGTCTATATATTTAGTCAGGATTTTACCGTATTCGGCGGTTCTTTATCCGGCGCCTTTGCCAAAAAGATATGCAAGATTATGGATTTGGCAACAAAAACAGGCGCGCCGGTTATTGGTTTGAATGACTCCGGCGGTGCAAGAATACAAGAGGGCGTTGAATCACTGGCAGGCTATGCCGATATCTTTTTAAGAAATACTTTATCATCAGGTGTTATTCCGCAGATTTCCGTTATAATGGGACCGACAGCAGGAGGGGCCGTGTATTCTCCGGCTGTTACGGACTTTACGATTATGGTTAAAAATACAAGCTTTATGTTTATTACAGGGCCTGATGTCATAGAAGCTGTAACAGGTGAGAAAATCACAAAAGAGGAGCTTGGCGGTGCCGAAGCTCATACAACTAAAACACAGGTTGCCCACTTTGCGGCTGAAAATGATGAAGATGCTCTAATGATAGTCAAAGAGCTGTTGCAGTTTATACCTCAAAACAACATGGAAGATCCTCCATACAAACCGACAGATGACCCGGCGAGCAGAAGAGAGGAATCTATTTATGATTTAATACCGTCAGACCCCAACAAGCCATACAACATGAAAGATCTCATAACCAAGGTTGTTGATGACGGATATTTCTTCGAAGTACAGGAAACATATGCAAAGAATATGATTGTAGGATTTGCAAGGCTAAACGGCAGGTCGATTGGAATTATTGCCAATCAGCCGCAGTTTTTCGCAGGTGCGCTTGATTATAAGGCTGCAATTAAGGCTGCAAGGTTCATAAGGTTCTGCGATGCCTTTAACATTCCCATCATAACGCTTGAAGACCAGCCGGGATATATGCCAGGCGTTGCACAAGAACACAACGGCGTTATCGTACACGGAGCAAAACTGCTGTTTGCATACGCCGAGGCAACAGTCCCCAAAATTACACTTATTACGAGAAAAGCATACGGTGGAGCTTATGATGTTATGGCCTCCAAGCATTTCAGAGCTGATGTTAATTATGCCTATCCGATAGCTGAAATAGCGGTTATGGGGCCTGATGGTGCCGTTAATATTCTATTTAGGAGAGATTTGGCAGAAGCTGAGAATCCCGTTGAAAAGAAGGCTGAGCTTGTAAAGATGTATAGAGACAAATTCGCTAACCCCTATGTTGCAGCTGGTCTGGGATATATTGACGAGGTGATAGATCCGGCTGATACGAGACTGAAACTTATACAGGCTTTGGAGCTAACTAAAAACAAGAGGGAATCCAATCCTCCAAAGAAACATGGGAATATCCCGCTATAAAAGGAGGTAATATAATGGCTGATTATAAGGAATTTAAAAAGGTTTTAATAGCAAACAGGGGCGAGATAGCCATAAGGGTCGCACGCGCCTGCAGAAAAATGGGTATAGAAAGCGTAACGGTATATTCCGAAGCCGACAGAAACGCTCTTCATGTAAGATACGCAGATGAGGCTTATTTTATAGGACCATCTCCCGCAGCAGAATCGTATCTCAAAATCGATAAAATTATAGAGGTAGCGTTGAAATCCGGATGCGATGCTATTCACCCGGGATACGGATTTCTGGCTGAAAACTCGGAATTTGTTAAGGCTTGTGAGGCGAATAATCTAACATTCATAGGACCGAATACGGAATCTATGTATATATTGGGAGACAAAACAAGGGCAAGACAGAGGATGATAGAAGCAAAAGTGCCTGTTGTGCCCGGAATGAAAGATCCTGTTAAAGATTTGGATGATGCTTTAAACAGGGCGAGAGAGATAACTTATCCTATAATGTTTAAGGCCTCGGCAGGCGGTGGCGGTAAAGGCATGAGATTAATACACAGCGAGGACGAATTTAAGGAAGTTTATGATTTGGCCAAGGGAGAAGCCTTAAATGCATTCGGTGACGACAGGATGTATATAGAAAAAGCCATAGTAAACCCAAGACACGTTGAGGTTCAAATTGCAAGGGACAAACACGGAAACGCCATTCATCTGTATGAAAGAGAGTGTTCCATACAAAGAAGGCATCAAAAGGTCGTAGAAGAGTCACCGTCTGTGGCTATAAACGACGAGGTCAGACATAAAATGGGCGATGCAGCAATAAAGGCCGTTACTGCCGCTAACTATGACAGCGTCGGAACCGTTGAGTTTCTTGTTGATAAGGATATGAATTTTTATTTCCTTGAGGTAAATACAAGACTTCAGGTTGAGCACCCTGTTACAGAAATGGTTACGGGCATTGATATCGTGAAAATGCAGATAGAGATAGCCGAGGGTAAGCCGCTTTCCTATAAGCAAGAGGATGTAAAACAGGTGGGGCATGCCATTGAATGTCGTGTTTATGCCGAGGATCCCGATAAAAATTTTATGCCCTCACCGGGACAGATATTGGGCTTGAGGCTTCCCGGAGGACCGGGTGTCAGGGTTGATTCCGGTGTATATTCAAGGGGCGAAGTGCCTATCTATTATGATCCTATGGTAGCCAAATTGATAGTGTGGGATATAGATAGAGAGAGCGCCATTGCAAGAATGAAGAGGGCGTTGAGTGAATATATTGTTAAGGGAATTAAGACAACCATACCGTTTCACCAGAAGGTTTTGAGAAACGAGGATTTTATCAAGGGCAATATCAGCACGGATTTTATAGATAAAGAGGTGCTTGTAAAACCGCAGCCAAGAGAAGGCTCGCTTGAGGTTGCAATTGCGGCGGCTGCCATTAAGGAATATTTGAGAGAAAAAGAACTTAAAAGCAAACTTGTTGAATTTAACGAAACATGTGCATCAGGAAGCCCGTGGAAAGAATCAGGCAGAAAAAGTGCTATGTTCGGGGCAAGTTTCGGTGATATTTATAAGTTTTCAACATAAAAAGAAAAGGAGAAAAATATGGCATACGTAGCTACTGTTGATAAAGTAGAATACAAGTTGCACGTGAAAGAGGTGGAGGCAAACAAGTTCGAGGTGTTTTTGGATGATAAATCCTATCTCGTTGATACCCAATTAACAGAAACCAGCGTGTATTCTCTGATTGTAAACGGGAAATCGTATGAAACGGACGTGGATTATCAAGACGGAATATACAGTGTTTTAACCGAAGGCGACCTCTTTAAAATTGAGATTATGGACGAATTAAAGAAGAAGATGCTCGAAAGAAGAGGCGGAGGAGCAGCTGAGGGTAAACAGATTATTAAGTCCGAGATGCCCGGTGCTATCATTGATGTAAAGGTGAAGGTCGGAGATGAGGTAAAAGAGGGCGATGTGCTGCTTATACTTGAAGCCATGAAAATGCAGAATGAGATTAGATCGCCGAAAGACGGAGAGGTTAAAGAGGTCTTTGTTAATGCCGGAGAAAACATTGATGCCGACGCTAAAATGGTAGTCATAGAATAGCTTCTAAAATTAAAAGATTACAAAGCGCTCAAACCCTTAAAAAATGTTTGGGCGCTTTTTCTTTCTGATTTTGTTTGTAAAAACCCGGATGATACTATTTGTGCAGTAATTCTTTCATAAATTCCGGCAACTCAAAGCAGGCTTTATGTATGCCTTCGTTAAAATATTTATATTTCAGGGCGATTTTATCATATCTTTTTTTATCAAACAGAGTTGAGGGGGGCATATTCTTATACCCAATTGCAAAATTCCACATACCGGAGGGATAGGTAGGTATAAAGGCGAGATAGCATTCCACCTTATTGCCGAAAGCCTTTTTCATATTATTAACCGAACGCATCATCCATTTTATATCGTAATAGGGGTTTTCTGCCTGAGCAACCACAAGACCTTCCTTTTTTAACGCTTGTTTTACATTTGAATAAAACTCACCGCTGAAGAGTCCCTCGGCAGGCCCGAAGGGATCGGTTGAATCGATTATGATTATATCATAAGCGTTTTTCTTGTTTTTAACGAACTCTATGCCGTCGCCTATAATTAAATTAACTTTTTCATCGTCGTATCCGCGACCTACAAACGGCATATATTTTTTCGCAGCTTCTACAACCGTTTCGTCTATTTCCACCTCGGTTATGGAGTTTAAGTATGTATGTCTTGAAAGTTCCCTAACAGTGCCTCCGTCACCTCCTCCAATAACAAG
>JALTDI010000246.1 GCA_027074255.1 Desulfurellales bacterium | reverse complement strand
GGTATAAAAACCGGAATGCCTATAAAATATGATAACCCGAAAGAGGTTGGTGCAGATAGAATAGTCAACGCTGTCGGTGCTTATGAGGAGTTTAAAGATGCCCTAATCATTATAGATTCCGGCACGGCCGTCACTTTTGATGTTATCAGTAAAAAGGGTGAATACATAGGAGGTGCAATATCCCCCGGTATTAATATATCGGCTGATGCTCTATCTGCCAAAACAGCAAAATTGCCGCGTGTTCCTATTCAGGATCCACATTGCATTATAGGCAAGACAACGGTTCAGAGCATTCAATCCGGCCTGTTTTACGGTTATATGTCAATGATTGAGGGCATGATAAACAAAATCAAAAAAGAGATGGGAGTGAATTGCATAGTTGCGGCAACTGGCGGAGACAGTGCTTTGTTCTATAAATATTTGGAGAGCATAGACCATTACAGACCGCATTTAACGCTGTACGGCTTAAAGGTTATATATGAAAAAAACATATAATGTTTCGGTTATAGGCTCGGGAAGCTGGGGTACAACATTGGCCAATATGCTTGCATTAAACGATGTTGATACCTGTTTGTATGTGAGAAACAGAGAGCTTTTTGAGGAAATTGAAAAATCGAAGGAAAATAAAATATATCTTCCAGGCATAAAATTAAGCGGAAGCCTTAGTGTTGTTAATTCTTCGAAAGCTGCCATGGACTTCGGAGATATTATCATAATCAGCATTCCTGTAAAGTATTTGAGAGGGGCATTGTCGGATATAAAACCTTTTATGAGAGATAAACATGTCTTTTTGAGCTCTTCTAAGGGCATTGAAAATGAGTCTTTTTTCAGACCTTCCGAGATATTGATTGACGTATTGAATATAAAAAACGACAGAGTCGCTGCAGTAAGCGGGCCCAATTTTGCAAAAGAAGTGGCAAAAGGGCTGCCGAGTGCAGCGGTTATAGCTTCTGACAGCAAGGGTTTGTCGAAAGAGCTGCAGGGTTTGCTCAATTGTCAATATTTTAGAGTTTATTCATCCAATGATATTATCGGAGTAGAAATAGCCGGAGCGCTGAAAAACGTTATAGCAATTGCCTCGGGTATCAGCGACGCTCTTAATCTCGGGTATAATGCGCGGGCAAGTTTAATCACAAGAGGGCTGGCCGAGATAGCTAGGCTCGGTACGGCTATGGGTGCAAGATTAGAAACATTTATGGGGCTTGCCGGAATAGGTGACCTTGTTTTAACGTGTACAGGGGATTTAAGCAGAAATAGGACACTTGGGCGCAGGCTTGTGGAAGATAATAATGTTGAAAAGATACTGGATTCTATGGTTATGGTTGTAGAGGGTGTCAATACCGTTAAATCTGTTTTTTATTGGTCTGCTGATAATAAAATAGAAATGCCTATCTCCGATCAGGTTTATAAAATAATATATGAGAACAAAAACCCAAAAGATGCCGTATTGGAGTTAATGGGCAGACCCCTAAAAAGTGAGTTTTATCGAACAAATTCGTAGCAGCGCCGTGTTCTTTAATTTTTAAGCGGTGTTTCTTTTTTTGCAATTTTTAGAGTTTTGTGGTAGTAAGATAACAAGCAAATATATTGGGAGGTAAACTATGGCAGACGAAAAAGCCCAGGAAGGAGCCCCGAAGAA
>JALTDI010000245.1 GCA_027074255.1 Desulfurellales bacterium | reverse complement strand
GAGGACGAAGAGAGCAATGTTGTAGAGTTTAAAGAGGGTACAACCGTTTTTGAATTTGCTAATTCTCTCGACGTTGATTTTTCGGATGTTTTATCAAAACTGTTTCAGCTTGGAGTAATGGCGAGAAAGAATGATGTTATCAATGCGGATGCCGCAAAAATAATAGCCGATGAATACGGCTTCGAGATAAAAGAGAGCGAAATTGAAAGGTCGGACGTTATTGAAGATTTGCTGGATACGGAAGATAAAGAAGAAGAGCTTGTCGAAAGACCGCCGATAGTGACCGTTATGGGTCACGTTGACCATGGTAAGACGTCCATACTCGACGCTATTAAGAAGACCAATGTTGCTTCCAAAGAAGCCGGCGGTATAACTCAGCATATGGCTGCATATTCTGTAAAGATTAAAGGGAAATACGTAACTTTTCTCGATACTCCGGGGCATGAGGCATTTACCGAAATGAGGGCGAGAGGTGCTCAGGTTACGGATATTGTTATTCTTGTTGTGGCCGCTGACGACGGTGTTATGCCGCAGACGGTGGAGGCCATTAATCACGCAAAGGCAGCCGGTGTGCCTGTTGTCGTTGCAGTCAATAAAATAGATAAACCTAATGCGAATACGGAGAAAGTAAAGCAGGAGCTTGCCAACTATAATATAGTTCCCGAAGATTGGGGCGGAGAGAATATATTTGTAAATGTAAGTGCAAAAAAAATGGTTGGCATAGATGAACTCCTTGAGAGCATTTTGCTTCAAGCCGAGGTTATGGAGCTTAAAGCTAATCCGAATAAAAGGGCAAAAGCCGTTGTTGTTGAAGCCAAACTCGATAAAAGCAGGGGACCTGTTGCAACGATAGTTGTTAAGGAAGGCACGTTTAAGCAGGGAGATGTGTTTATAGTAGGCGCTCAGTACGGCAAGGTCAGGGCTTTGCTTGACGACAGACGTAGAAAAATAAAGAAGGTAGAGCCTTCGTTTGCAGCTGAAATTATAGGTCTGCACGGAGTACCAGAAGCAGGGGACACGCTTGTTGTCGTAAAGAATGAGCAGATAGCAAAAGATATAGCTCAAAAGAGACAGAAAGAACTGAAAAAAGCTATGTTAAGTAAAAAAGGCATAAGTCTCGAGAATATCTTTGAGAAAATTGAAGGCGGTGAAGTTAAAGAGCTGCCTATTGTTTTGAAAACAGATGTTCAGGGCTCGATAGAGGCCATAGTTTCCGCACTGTCAAAAATTTCGACAGACGAGGTTTCCGTGAATATAATCCACTCTGCTGTCGGAGCTATTTCAAAGACCGATATCAATCTTGCAATGGCGTCAAATGCTATTATCATAGGATTCAATGTCAGGCCTACGCAGGAAGCCCTGCAGTTATCCAAAGATCTTCATGTTGATGTCAGAACGTATAAGGTTATCTATGACATAATTGATGATATCAAAAAATCATTGTCTGGTTTATTGTCTCCCGAAGAGAAAGAGGAGATTTTGGGAAGGGTTGAGATAAGAGAGATATTTAAGGTTGCAAAAATCGGTGCTATAGCCGGCTGCTACGTTACCTATGGAAAAATTACCAGAAATTCAAAGATAAGGGTGCTAAGAAACGGTGTAATTGTGCACGAGGGTGTTATTTCGTCTTTAAAAAGGTTTAAGGACGATGTGGCTGAGGTTCAGCAGGGATATGAGTGCGGTGTGGGTATAGAGAATTTTAACGATATTAAGCAGGGTGACAGCATAGAAGCCTATACAATTGTTAAGATAAAAAGAGAGTTATAAGATAGGTGATAATAGGTATAATGCAGATAGATTTTAAAATACCAAACAGCTTTTCGTTGAAAGACAAAAGAAGGGTCGTAAAAAGTATTTTAGATAAAACAAAAAGGATGTTTAATGTCTCTATCGCCGAGGTTGACAGCAATGAGATAATAAATTTTGCCGCATTAGGTCTTGCCTGTGTTTCAAACAGCAAAATTTTCATAGAGTCTTCTTTTGATAAAATACTTGGTTTTTATGATAATGCCTTTGAAATAGAAATTGTGGATGTAAGAAGGGATTTTTTATGATAAAAAGAAATAATCCTTACAAAAGAAAGGATAGGGTTGCAAGCGAGCTTAAAAAAGCTATTTCTTATATAATAGAATTTGAGGTTGATGATGACAGACTGAAAGATGTTGCTATAACGGATATTGTCCTAAGCGACGATTTGAGACATGCTAAGATTTTTATAAGTATAGGTCTTACGAATAAAACGGAGAAAAGCATTCTCGGTGTTTTAAATAAAGCAAAGGGATTTATAAGGAAAAATTTGTCAGATAGAATAAAACTCAGGTATATGCCCACACTGGATTTTCAATACGACAGTTCAATAGATTACGGTTTTAAAATCGACGGCATATTGAAGGACATAAAGGATGATTAAGAAAATTGGAGATATAATCAAAAACAACAGCTCGTTTCTTGTTGTTTCTCATATAAATCCTGACGGTGATGCCATAGGTTCCTCTTTGGCCATGTATTCGGTTCTAAAAGATATGGGTAAAGAGGTTTATTTGGAAAATCCTACAAAGCCCATACCTCAGGTTTACTCCTTTTTGGAAGACTATGATAAATTCGAGCTTGTTTCAAATAAAAAAAACGTTGATGTGATATTCATACTTGATGTGGCCGAGATAAACAGATGTGCGATAGATAAAAATTATACAAAGGGCAAATTGGTTGTAAATATAGACCACCATAAAACAAACACCGATTTCGGTGATATAAATCTGATAGACAAGGATGCAGCCGCAACAGGGTGTATTCTGTGGAGCATTTTTGAAGAAAATAATTTTATAGTGTCTAAAAAAACTGCTACATATCTCTATGTGAGTATTTTGACCGATACCGGCTCGTTTAGATATGCATCCACAACGCCGAGAACATTTAAAATAGCGTCGAAATTGCTTGAAAAGGGCGTTGAACCATGGTTTGTGGCTTATAATGTATACGAAACAAGATTGTTGAAAGAACTTAAATTGCTGGGATTGGTTCTTGAAACACTGGAAACATATTATGAGGGTAAACTCGCCGTTTCATATATAACACGTGATATGTTTATAAAGACAGATACCACGGCTGAGAATGCAGAGGGTTTTGTTAATTTTGCAAGAAGCGTCAGAGGTGCTGAGGTGGGAGTGCTATTGAGAGAAGACGAACCCGGAGTTTTTAAAATAAGCATACGCTCAAAGGATAGGGTTGATGTGAGTGAAGCTGCCGGAGCCTTCGGGGGCGGCGGGCATAAAAATGCCGCAGGCGGAACGATATACGGCACCCTTAATCAAGCAGAACAAAAAATCTTAGAAGCTTTTTCTTTCCTTGGATAAATATTGCGCTAACAGTATAATTTTGATTGATAAACCTGTAAATTTCACATCTTTCGATATAATAAAACAATTAAGAAAACGTATAGGTATAAAGAAAATAGGGCATTCCGGCGTGTTGGATAAACCCGCAAGCGGTCTGCTTGTCTGTGCATCCGGCAGAGCCACGAAATTGCTGTCTTTATTTGAGAACGGCTATAAAATATATAGAGCTGATATTTTATTCGGATTAAAAACAGATACCTATGATTTAACAGGGAAAATAGTTGATAAAAAAAATGATATAACAGTTAATATATCGGACTTAGAAGCCGTATTGGATGAGTTTAAGGGTGAGATTATACAAGAGGTTCCGCCTTATTCTAATGTAAAAGTGAACGGGAAAAGGATGTATAAATACTCGCTAAACGGCAGACAGGTGAAGCCTCCTTCAAGAAAAGTTGTTATCTATGAAATAAAAGCTGAAAAAGTTGAACATAATGCCGCATCTTTGGTTGTTAAGTGTTCAAAAGGAACATACATTAGATCGCTTGCCAACGATATCGGCAATAGACTTGGTATTTACGGATGCATAAAGTCTCTGAGAAGAACCTTCAGTTATCCTTTCAGTCTCGACGATGCACATAATGTGGAAGAGCTCAGATGTATGTCGCCGAATAATGCCCTTTCGTTTCTTCCCAGTATAAAAATTAAAGAGGAGCTGATAAGCAAGGTTGCAAACGGTGTCTATTTCGGCAATTTATACGATATTGATAAACTTAAACCGGGCTTGTACAGAGTTCTTGCCGGTGATTGTTTTGTGAGCCTGATAGAAAAAAAAGAAAACAGGGTTATATATAGGTTTATACTTCCCAATGATTAAATTTAGATTGACTTATGACAGTAAAGCAGTATCTTATATAAATATCATAAAAGGGGGAGGTTTTTTATGTCAGGCATGAAGTTGAAAATTAAAGGCTGGTGCAAAAATTATCCGGGCGAAAGGCCGCCGAGATTTCTGCGTGCGTTTTTACTTTTGTTTTTGTCCATTGAAGAGGCACACGGTTACGAGCTGATAGAAAAGCTTAAAGAAATGGGTGTCAAATACGAAACATACGAAGTGGGATATGTTTATAAAACACTTAGAAACATGGAAAAAGACGGAATCCTTGAGTCTCGATGGAATGTTAAGGAAAAGGGTGCGGCAAAAAGAATTTACAGGATAACCGATAAGGGAAAGAAAAGCCTTGGCAATTGGGCTGACGTTCTCTCCAATATCAGAGACAGCATAGGTAACTTTTTAGAGGTTTATAAGAGCATAAATAAAGACTGATTTATGTATAGGGTTAGTCTTGAATTTGTAAAACCCGGCGCAGTATTGGGAAAAGCCATAATAAGCGATACAGGGACTGTTCTTCTCAACAAAGGCGTTAAGCTCAACGAATTTTATATAAATAAACTTATAAAGATGGGTTATGATTCGGTTTTTATAGAAGATGAGGATACGTCTGATATAACCGTTGAAGATGATGTTAGAGAAAGAACGAGAATAAAAGCCATAAAAAATATAAGCGCTCTTTTTTCCATCCCCATTAAGGACATGAAAGATGTTAAGAAACATACAATATCTGAAATTTCAAATAGTATAGAAAGAGGAGATATAAAAAATAAACTGTCTAATTCCAAGTATTTGAAAAATATTGCTGTGATATCACACGAGATAGTGGAAGAAATTTTAGACAATAAAATGTTAAGCGGGCTGGTAAGTTTTAAAAGAAAAAGTGATTTTACCTATAAGCACTGTGTAGACGTGACTATTCTATCCATAGCAATAGCAGATAGATTTTTATACAGCAAAAACAGGATTGTGGAGCTGGCAAAAGGAACTATGCTGCATGACATAGGCAGGATGCTGATAAATAGAAGTCTGTATGAGGAACCCAGAAAGCTGACATCAGAGGAATTTGAGCTTATAAAGAAACATTCGGAGTTGGGATATGTTGTCTTAAAAGATATAGCCGGCATAGGGGTTATTGCACCGCATATTGTTTATCAGCACCACGAACAGCAAAACGGCAAGGGGTATCCGAGAGGATTGAGAGGCGATAATACCATGCCCTTACCGAGAAAAGAGATTAAAAACGGGTTTATAATGCCTCTTGCTGAGATTGTTTACGGAGCGAATGTTTATGATGCACTGGTGTCTCCGAGGGTATACAGAAGCGCTTACACGCCGGATCAGGCTTTTTTTATTATGAAGCGGATGGCTGGAAGCCATATAAACAGGGAAGTGCTGAAAATGATGCTTGAAATTATTCCGGCTTTTCCTTTGGGCACAACCGTGATTATTACAAGCGGAAGGTTTAAAAACTTTATAGGTGTCGTATCCAAGATAAATAGGGAAAATCTTTCAAAACCAGTTGTGAGGGTGATTTTTAACGAAAGAAAAAATAAAATAGAGCCCTT
>JALTDI010000244.1 GCA_027074255.1 Desulfurellales bacterium | reverse complement strand
TGATGTAGGGCACAAGCCCCATCTCAAACTCAAAACCAAGGATATCTACCTGCGTAATCAGGTTTTGGCGGCATTCTTCAAATATCTCTCCCACCAGGGTTTTGGTGACCGGCACTGAAAGCGGACCTACATGTACAAAACGGCCTGCCTTTTTGCCCTGTAGGTATTTGTACCCCTGCCCCCGCTGGGCAGAGTAGCCTTCCAGAATGAGATTGACATACTTTTCTTGTTTGGCTTCCAGCAATTTTTCCCGTTGGTCTTGCGGAATATTGGCCGGTACGCCCATAAAGAATTGCCGTTCGTATTTGCCCAGGTTAAGCACCTCAAAGGCACGGTAGGGTCTACCCGCTTTTTTCAGTTTCCGCTGCACCTGGATCATGCGCTTACGGGTAGTATGAATAGCGAACCTCCCCAGATCACAGGCAATCCATTTTCTGCCCAGCTTTTCCGCTACGGCCGCTGTTGTGCCGCTGCCGCAGAAAAAATCGGCCACTAAGTCACCTTCGTTGCTGCTGGCTTTGATAATGCGCTCTAAGAGGGCTTCGGGTTTTTGGGTGTCATATCCAAGCATTTCCCGTCGGACTCGATCAACAGTAAATATATCCTCCCACCAATCTTCCTTTGGCTTCCCCCTTTTTTCTAACTTCTCTGCATTACTTTCTTTAATTCCTCCTCCATATGTAAGTACCTGCCCATTTTTGCTAACATGTATTCCGCTTTTATAATCAACAAAATATGGATTAAAAATATAGTTTTTACTTTTAGTATACATAAATATGTCATCATGTTTTCTTACCCATCGATTTTTCCAATACCCTGGTCCCGTGTAACACCACACTATATGATTAATAAATTGCTCCTTTCCAAATATGTCATCTATAATTAATCTTAAATAACCATCAGCCCTCCAATCACAATGCACGTAAATACTCCCATCCTCTGCCAGCAGTTCGTGCATCAGTTTCAGACGTTCATACATCATGGAAAGGTAGGATGAAATGCCCCTTTCCCACGTATCTCTGTAAGCAATTTCTTCTATTATAGACTGCTTTTTGGTTACACTATCGCCATTCAGCTCAATCTGATAGGAAAAATCTGCTCCTACCGCAAAGGGCGGGTCAATATAAATAAGCTTTACACCTCCTTCTTTTTCAATCTCTTCTCGCATAGGGCCATTTACAAGAGATGATAAAACAAGCTTGTTGTCTCCCCAGATGAGTTTGTTGGTCCAGCCCTTCAGTTGCCTGCCCGTGATGTCAAACATTTCCATCTGCTGCGGGCCTATTTCCTTGCGTGGCTCGTCAATATGTTCAATAGAATGAAAGGGCAACACTGCATTAGTCACGGTTTCACTGCGTCCGTTCCAGAACAGGAAGACATCTTCATCGTCGGCGTAGAGTTTATAAATGTATTCCTTGGGAAGGGATTTGCCTTGTTTGATCAAATCGATGATTTCGTTTTTTTCAGATTCGGTTAAATTCAATTTTGCCATGTTATCCTTTTTTTCTTTGCGCCCTTTGTGGATTCTTTGCGTTCTTTGTGGTTATTTTTTACCGCAAAGCACACAAAGGAGGCACAAAGATCACAAAGTATTGATTACTCGTCTAATCCCATTTTTCAGCATGCTCACATTAAAATTTA
>JALTDI010000243.1 GCA_027074255.1 Desulfurellales bacterium | reverse complement strand
TCAACACTCTCTGTCAAACTAAAATATTCAAAGTAAACCAGTAGAAAATTGTCATTATCAATAATGTTGGATACAACAGCAGGTATGGTGATTACTTCATTTAAAGGCTTCATTTTCAATAAAACGGTATCGCCTATGTCAAGTTTTGTACCGGATTTCTTTACCTCAGCCGTAAGGGATTTTGAGCCGAATCTTTTTGTTTTTATTTTTATAAATTTGGACACTGATTCTTTCGAATCCAATATTTTATTGGAAATTTTCAGTGGAACAGCAATTGCTTCAAACTCCCAAAACACATTAAGATTGCTATACATTGAATCTGATTTTTCCTTTATCATAATATTAAGATACATATCTGAAAATGATACTACGGATGCCTTAAAATCGTATATTATATCGAAAAGAGGAAATTGTATTCTAACAATATCACCGAAAGAAAGCTCAAAATCAACATGCTCATAAAAAGCTATGCCTACTATATTATTGCTAACATACTCTACTGCACCCTGTAAAAAAATCAACTTTGACTGCTTTTCAAAAACGACCGTTACGGATTTGCCTATGTTGTTTATATTGCCTATCATAGAGATATCTATCTTCCTGTCGGCATAAAACTTTTCTATAATTCCAACTGCATTGTTCACAACATCCTCGTCGAATGCATCTATGGAAGAGCTCTTAATAAAAGCGATTATCTGATTAACATCAAAACCCTTTCTGCCCGGCCTGTCGGTATATAGCCCGTCAACCGCTTCGCTTAGAGACAGGATTCTTGATTCTATTGGAATAGCATCTTTTTTATATCCGTAATAGCCTTTTCCGTCCATTCTTTCGTGATGATAATAAGCTATTTCTACAATATCTTCCATAACGGGATTGTTGTAAAAAATTTTTTTCAGGTTTCTCGGATGCTGTTTCACTTCATACAGCTCTTCATCTGTTAATTTGCCTTCTTTATAAAATATATCGCGCGGCACATACATCTCACCTATGTCATGTATCAAAGAAGCATAACATAACCTTCTTATTGACTTCTTATCAAGCCCCATGCTCAAAGCTATTGCTACCGACAAATCCGAAACTCTAAACGAGTGATAGAATGTTCTCGGTCTGGCATTTTTAATGACACTCAGTGAATTTATGGAGAAGTATCTCCTATAAATATTAGCTTTAATCTGCTCATAAACATCGATAAAATATGGCATAATGGCTTCTATTAACTCACTCAATATATCCTTTACAGATTCAGACACAAATTCCTTTTTTATAACAAACTCAAAAACACCGACCTCACGATAGTAGGAAAAAATTTTCTTAATATACAAAGTGGAATTTTTTATAAAGCTGCCATACAAAAAGGGATGGTTGCTTTCAATATCTCCGAATTTCTCATACTCGTCAACATCTTTTATCGCATCAGAAATACCTTTTGAAGATCTGAGCTGTAAGCCCTTATATATCGGCAAAAAGCCTCTTTTGGATTGAAAAATATTGAACAGAAAGTATTGCTCTTCATTGAGTTTAAAAAAGAGATTGAATCTAAAATTCTCATCTTTTACCTTGTTTAGGTACAAGGCTATAATCTCCTTCATTTTTGCGGTGGAATTATCAGCCATATCAACCTCTTTTTTTACTTTGTTGTTAAACTATAC
>JALTDI010000242.1 GCA_027074255.1 Desulfurellales bacterium | reverse complement strand
GGGATAGGAAAATGCTTTGCTGACAAAAGACAGATTAAGCTTGAAAAAAGGTTAGAAGTTTGTTAATTTACTATTGATTTTTTGGAGGAGTGGCCGAGTGGTTGAAGGCGGCGGTCTTGAAAACCGTTGAGCTCGTGAGGGCTCCGTGGGTTCGAATCCTACCTCCTCCGCCACTTTTATTTCGGAGAGATGGCCGAGCTGGCTGAAGGCGCTCGCCTGCTAAGCGAGTGTGTGGGCAAAACCTGCACCGAGGGTTCGAATCCCTCTCTCTCCGCCATTTTATTAGTCTCACTTTAAAAATTGTTGAAATAGCCGGTCTGTTCAATCGTCTTAACAAACGATGTAAGCATTTTATTGAAAGGAACAGAAATATTAAACTCTTCGGCAATCCTGACTATGTAACCGTTTAAATAATCTATCTCCGTCATTTTGCCCTTCCTTAAATCCTCTCCAACGCTTGCACTCCACTTAGCCGGCTTAAAATTCATCAAAAAATCATAAACCTCATCTGCAAGCTTTGCAGCATCAAAATCGAGATTCAAATTTTTAGCCGTTTGGGCAATCTCATCAAGTATGCTCCTAACTATCCAGCTTAAATGCTTATCCTCCAAGTTTTTTGTCCCGGTTAAACTATTGAGCGTCGCACCTGCGCAGTAAAACATCATTTTGTGCCATTTCTCTCTCATGATATCATCCGACAATACGCTATCTATGCCGCTTTCATTTAAAACAGAATTTAATCTATTTGCAATTTCCATGGAATTGTCACTGACATACCCTATTTTCATACCGTTATTCAAAAATTGCTCAACCGTGTATAGATTAATCGTTCTGGCACCTATCATAACATAAGCAGGCAGAACAAATTCCCTGCCAAGCATATTTACAGCCGCTTCCTCTGCATAAACGCCATTTTGTATTGTTATCAAATATTTATCATTAAAACTCCCCACGATATCTGTCAGAGCATCGTCTATATCAAATGATTTAACACTCAGCATTATGAAATCCGGCTCATTTTTAATAGATTTTATACTGTCATAAAGACATAATTTAACGGATTCTTTCCTGCCGTCCTCAGATATAAACAGCAGAGAATTATTGTCTATGGCTTTCTTCTTTTCAGGTTTGACAACAAGTTCGACATTGTTGTTTCTTGAAAGATACCTTGCAAACAAAATACCCAAAGAACCTGCACCGTATATTAAAAAATTCATACCGCCTCCGTCTCGTTTTTCATTAAGGCTAACAGTTTGCACATATTTTGTCAAAACTTAATATTTTGAAAGGACAAGATAGATTGTCAAGATTGTGGTTTTATTTGACTGGCAATTTCAAATATAGTAAAAACTTACTTAGAAAGGAAAAGAAATGAGTCTAAAAAGATTTTTAGTATATGCTGCGGTTGTGATAATTTTTGGTTTTACCCTGTCTTCCTGCGGTGGCGGAGGAGGAGAAAGCAGCGGCAAGCCAAGCACCCCCCCAACCCCCAAACCCTCCATAAAAAGCTGGAGCGTTATCGTATATATGGACGGCGATAACTCATTAAGCGCAGAAACCGAAGACGACTTATTGGAAATGGAAGAGGTAGGATCGAGCAATGAAATAAATATAGTGGCGCAAGTTGACACAAAAACCGATCCGGTTAAGCGTTATTT
>JALTDI010000241.1 GCA_027074255.1 Desulfurellales bacterium | reverse complement strand
TCTTTCAACTGGTCAAGCAGCCTTTTTGCTTCAATAACCGGGCTTGCTTCCGTTAAAAAACGTTTTGCCTCTTTGATTTTTCTTTTTATGCCGGCATAATCCGTATTTTTATCAAAAATAATCTGAACAACACTTCCAACACTTCCACCTATCATTAAGGGAATACAAACGTGTTTCTTCTCTGTTTTGTATGCAAAACTCAAGCACAAATCTTCATCTTCAAAGGAGTTAATCTCTTTTGCCGTTCTTGCTGCTCTGCACAAACTCGAATCTACGAGAATCTCCTGCTTGCAAAACATTTTATCCGAAAACGAGACAACCTGCTTTAGAGCGTTTTTGCTGTTATTTACCTCGTATATACTAAACTCCTCAAAACCGAATTCATCGTGCATAAGTATCTCTATTCTTTTGTAAACGGCTTCTATATTGACGTCGTCTTCTATGGTTCTTTTAAATTGTGAGAGTTTGTAGTTTTCGTCTATGAATTTATTGAAGTTACTTATCAGATAACCAAGTTCGTCGTTAAGGTGGTATGGAAGCATTATTTCTTCCTCGATATTTTCACCAACAAGTTTTTCAGAGAGCTCTCCCACTTGTTTTAAGTACGCAACCATTCTTGATATGATTATAATAAATGCAATACCGGCTATTAATGAGGCGACGCCGCCCAGAATCAAACTCAAGACAACGGTTTTTAAGATATCTTTTTTCCTTCTTGAGACATAGTTTTGAACATCCTTGTTTATTCCGTCCAAATAAAAACCGCTGCCTATAATCCATTTCCAGGGATAAAACAGTCTGACGTAAGAAATTTTAGCAATACATTCGTTTCTCGGCGCGCCGAGTTTGTTCCAGCAGTAGTGAACGAAACCGGAACCCTGGGATTTTACAACCGTAGCCATCCTTTGAAAAAGGTAAACGCCGTTTTTATCTTTAAAATCCCACACGCTTTTTCCGTCCAACGATGGTTTTGCCGGGTCGGTAATCATTATTCCGTCAACGGTATTTGCCCATAAGTAATTCGCCTGTCCTTTTTCAACATCATAGCGCATGGAATATATGAGTTTGATTGATTTTATTTTGGCATCACCTTCGGATATATCCCCGTCTTTAGCCTCTTTGTAAAAATCATCTATTCCGTTTATAGCAACATTGACCATATTTCTAACAAGCTGTTTTTTTGATTCTATGAGTCTGCTTTTATAAATCGATACATCTTCTTTGAGTGTTTTGATGCTGCCGTATATGTAGTATGAGTACCCGACAACACCTATAAAAACAATGGATATGGCATATATTATAATTAGCTTTTCAACAATGCTTTTATCTTTTAAATACTTAAACAAAAAATTCATATCCGCCTTCTTTGTGGTAATTCTTAATAATAAAGTACATCTCCCATTATTTTTGATAATATTCAAAAAAAGCTTCTTTTCAAGTTATTTATTGTTTATACACCGACCAGGCCTTTTCTTTGATTGCCGCAGGTGAACATATTCGACTCGTTTAAGCGCAAACAATAAGCAAGGTTTCAAAAACAGATAAAACAAAAAAGGAGTAAAAAGTAAAAGAGCAATAAGCCAAAAAACACTCTTTCAAAAAGCTCATAACACAATAAAATTGTATTGTAAGCAAATAAAGAAATTAAATGACATTGC
>JALTDI010000240.1 GCA_027074255.1 Desulfurellales bacterium | reverse complement strand
CCGGATAATTTGAGCAGCCGTAGAATTTGCCTCGCTTTGATGAGTATTCAATCAAATCACCGCCGCATTCGGGGCATTTTAGGCCTGTGGGAAACGGTTTTGTATTTTTACATTCCGGATAATTCGAGCAGGCAAGGAATTTCGTTCCTTTTTTTGAATATTTGATAACCATCGGAGCGCCGCATTTATCGCAGATTATGTCGGTTTTATCTTCTTCTAACGGTTTTGTATTTTTACACTTGGGATAATTCGAACAGGCAAGGAATTTTCCGAATCTTCCCTCCCTAATCACCATCGGAGCGCCGCATTTATCGCAGATTATGTCTGTTTCCTGCGGCTTTGGTTTTAAATTTTCCATTTTTTCATAGGCATTGTCTATCAGTGTCTTAAATTTATTATAAAATTGGCTTAGCAGTTCCACTTTGCCGAGTTTTCCATTTGCTATTTCATCCAATCCCTCTTCCATCTTTGCGGTGAATTTTACATTGATTATGTTATCGAAGAATTTATCAAGCATCTTGCTTGTTGTAACACCTATTTCCATAGGATAAAACTTTTTTTCTTTAATCTCGACATATCCTCTATTTATGATTGTGCCTATTATTGATGCATATGTTGAGGGTCTGCCTATTCCGTGTTTTTCAAGCTCTTTTATTAATCCGGCTTCTGTGTATCTCGGCGGCGGTTCGGTAAAATGCTGCTTCGGTTTAATGTCTGTCAGGCTTATTTTATCGTTCTTTTTCAAATTAGGCGCTTTGGTTGTCTCAATTTTGCCGTAATCCCAGATTTTCAGGTATCCGTCAAAAATCAGTTCTCTGAAAGATGCCTTAGCCTCGAATGTATCCGATGAGAATATGACGGAGGTGCTGTTGAACAAAGCCTTGTTCATCTGGCTTGATATGAATCTCTTCCATATAATCGTGTATAACCTGTATTCCTCGTTGGTCAGATATTGCTTGACCATATCGGGCAGCATTTTAGGATTTGTCGGTCTAACCGCTTCGTGGGCTTCCTGAGCTGTTTTTGCCTTTGTTTTATATATATTTGGTTTTTTCGGTGTATAATCTTGTCCGAAAAGTTCATTTATCAGCTCGATTGCGGCATTTTGCGCTTCTTTTGCAACATTGAACGAGTCTGTTCTCATATACGTAATCAATCCGACCCTGTTTTTTCCTATATCAATGCCCTCATAGAGTTTTTGGGCTATCCTCATTGTTTTTTGAGCCGGAAATCCAAGCAGATTGGAAGCAGTCATCTGTAAAGTGCTTGTTATAAACGGCGGCTCCGGGTTTTTGGAGGTTTTCTTTTTTGTAACTGATTTAACGATGAACTGCTCATTCTTTATCCTGTTAATCAGTTTGTCTGCTTCATTTTTGGTTTTAATAAAGAATTTGTCAATTTTTTCCGAGTCTATTTTATACAATTCGGCCTCTATTTTGTTTTCAAAAATCAGATGAATAGTCCAATATTCCTGAGGCGTAAAGTTTTGTATTTCGTCTTCCCGATCGACAATCAATTTTAGAGCAACGGACTGAACCCTTCCTGCCGATAAACCTTTTTTTATCTTTTTTGATAGAAGCGGTGATAGTTTGTAGCCAACTATTCTATCGAGAATCCTTCTTGCTTCCTGAGAATTTACCATATATTCGTCAATGGAACGGTATGTTTTAATGG
>JALTDI010000239.1 GCA_027074255.1 Desulfurellales bacterium | reverse complement strand
TATGAGGTTTTTAGGAGATATTACCTTGTAATATCCAAAAAAATAGCTGATACTACAACAACTCAATATATTGACAGCAATGTTTCTCGCGATACAACTTACTATTATTGGGTTAAATCCGTTGACAAATACGGTCAGGTCAGCACTTCTTCACCCGTAGTCAGTATAAAAGTCCAATAAATGTTTGCAAAATTAAAAAGCTCAATTGTTATAGGCATTGACGCAAAGGGTATCGATGTTGAGATTGATGCGGCAAGGGGTCTGCCCTCCATAAACATTATAGGTTTGGCACAAGGAGCGGCAAAAGAAAGTAAGGACAGAGCTTTACATGCTTTGTCAAACAGCGGCATTAAACTGCCGCCGAAAAAAATTACCGTTAATCTTGCACCGGCCGATTTAAAAAAACAGGGTGCATATTTCGACTTGCCGATTGCTTTGGGATTGGCATATATCTCCGGTATAAAATTCGATATGAAGCATTATGTTTTTGCCTCCGAGCTTTCTTTGGACGGAAGGCTGAGAAGCGTTAACGGAATTTTTTCTATCGGTGTATTTGCAAAGAAAAACAGATTGAAGCTTATTGTTAGTAAAGAGAATGAAAAGGAAGGGGCATTAAGCGGTGCGGAAACATACGGTTTTGAGAAATTCTTAGATGTCATAAATTTTTTGAGAGGCGAGATAGATAAAACACCGATATTAATGGAGCTTGGAAGTGTTATATCGGAAAATCGTATATACGATGTTGATTTTAGCGATATAAAAGGGCAAATGAAGGTGAAAAGAGCGGCCTTGATTGCAGCCTGCGGTTTTCATAATATGTTATTGATCGGTCCTCCGGGTGTAGGCAAAAGTATGATAGCCAAACGCCTGCCGACAATCTTGCCCGATATGAACGAGAATGAACTGCTTGAAACTACAAAGATATACAGCATTATGGGGCTGCTGGATAGGGATAGTCCTGTTGTTTATAAAAGACCTTTTCGCTCACCTCACAGCACTTCAAGCGATATAAGCATGATAGGCGGCGGTACAAACGCTCTGCCGGGAGAAATAACCCTGGCGCATAACGGTATCCTGTTTTTGGATGAATTCCCGGAATTTAAAAGAAATGTGATAGAGGTTCTGCGGCAGCCGATGGAAGACGGCATAATAACTGTATCAAGAGCCTCGGCAAAAATTACATATCCCTCAAATTTTATGCTCGTTGCGGCTATGAATCCTTGTAAATGCGGCTATTACGGCTCGAAACGCAGAGAATGCTCCTGCACCATAGCTCAAATAAAACAGTATCGTTCAAAAATATCCGGCCCGATACTCGACAGAATCGATATTCAGGTTAATGTTCCTGAGGTTGACTATGAAGATTTGAGTTCAAATAAGCCGGATTCATTATCTTCCAGAGAGATGAAGAAAACCGTAGAGTTGGTTTTTGATAAGCAGAAAATTCGATTTAGGAAAGATAACATAAACTACAATTCTCAGATGAATGAAAAACAGTTAAAGCTTTATTGCAGATTGGATGATGATTCCAATGAAATACTAAAGCTCGCAATAGAAAAGTTTGCATTTTCTGCAAGAAGCTATTCCAAGATATTAAAAATAGCAAGAACGATAGCCGATATAGAAAATGAAGACGATATTAAACCGAGGCACATAAAAGAATCCATAGCATACAG
>JALTDI010000238.1 GCA_027074255.1 Desulfurellales bacterium | reverse complement strand
CAGCCCTATGATATCGAAGCCGGAGCCGGCACTTTTCATTGGGCTACAACTTTAAAAGCATTAAGTACGGGCAACTGGAACGTTGCTTATCCTGCGCCTTCAAGAAGACCGACAGACGGAAGGTATGGGGAAAATCCGAACAGACTTCAGCACTATTATCAGTATCAGGTCATAATGAAACCGTCTCCTATGAATATACAGGATTTATATTTGGAAAGCCTCGAATATCTCGGAATCAAACTAAATGAGCACGATATAAGGTTTGTTGAGGATAACTGGGAATCACCCACTCTTGGAGCATGGGGCTTGGGCTGGGAGGTTTGGCTTGACGGTATGGAGGTTACACAGTTCACATATTTTCAGCAGGTTGGAGGATATGATTTGAAACAGATTCCGGTTGAAATTACATACGGAACGGAAAGGCTGGGAATGTATATACAGGGTGTTGAGAATGTGTTTGATATGAAATGGAATGATGATTTTACATACGGCGATATACACAAATACGACGAATTCGAATATTCAACCTATAATTTTGAAGTTGCAGATACGGATATGCTTTTTAACCTTTTTTCTATGTATGAAAACGAGTCAAACAGGTGTTTGAATGCTAAACTGGTTAGGCCGGCATATGATTACTGTATGAAGTGTTCCCATGTATTTAATCTTCTTGATGCGAGGAATGCGATAAGCGTTGCCGAGAGAACGACATTTATAAAAAGGGTTAGAGACCTTGCAGCGGCCATAGCAAAGGTTTATGTGGAGGATAACAGATGAAACTACTATTCGAACTATTTACGGAGGAGCTGCCCGCATCGGAGATGGTGGGGCTTGATAAGAGGGTTAAGCTGGAAATGGAATCCCTGCTTAATGATTATAATGTGCTGTATAAAGATTTGAACATTTTTATAACGCCGAGAAGGGTAGCAGTGAAATTTGTTTTTGATGAATATTTAAAGTCTGAAACAAAAGAGATTGTAGGTCCTCCTGAGAGTGTGTGCTTTAGAGGTGCCGAACCGACTAAGGCTCTTTTGGGATTTTTAAATAAAAACAATGCGACTATTGATGATGTATCGATAAAGGAAACAAAAAAGGGCAAATATGTATCAATATTGAAAAAGCAGGAAGAATCCAAAGCAAAGCCTCTTATGGCCGATATAATGAACAATTTTCTCACTAAACTGCATTTTAATAAGAAGATGAGATGGGGAGAGGGAGATTTTGAATTTATAAGACCGATACACAATATAACACTCACGATTGACGATGAAATTATGGATTTTGAATTCGCATCAATATCTTCGACTTCATATACATACGGACACAGATTTTTAAGTAAAAACAAAATAAGGCTGACATACGACGGCTATGAAAATGAACTTGAAAGCGGATTTGTAGTAGTAAATCAAAACAAAAGAAAGCAGATAATTTTAAATCAATTGGATAATATATGCAAAAAATACGGCCTTAATGTTGTATATGACGACGAGCTATTGGATGAGATAGTAAATTTAACGGAATATCCCAAGGTTGTTGTAGGGGCTTTTGAAGATAAATTTTTGAAATTGCCCAAAGAGGTGCTCATTACCTCTATGAAAGACCATCAGCGCTATTTTGCGTTTATGAAAGAAGGTAAGCTGTCCAATAAATTTGCAGCCGTATCAAATATAGAAACAGATGATATGAGTGTTATACAGAG
>JALTDI010000237.1 GCA_027074255.1 Desulfurellales bacterium | reverse complement strand
TCAAAAACCCTTTTTGCAAATGCACTTTTTAAAACAAGTCCGAGAAAAGACATATAATAATTTGTCGTAAACTCTATGGTTTTTTTTAATTTTGCACCGACAATAGGTCTTTTATCGAGAACCGAATCTATATTTTTTATGTCATAGTCAGGTTTTTTGTCGGTTTTTCCCCAAACAATGCCTATTTTTTTTCTGTTTTTGAAATCTGTCAGAACCCTCGTTCCGATTTGTATATCGTTTTCTGAGGCATATATGAAACACCTGTTCAGCGCAAGGGGAAATAAAACTTCATAAAAAAACATTATAACATTGTCGGCAGCTTAGCACAAAAGCTATCCGTATAACTTATAAGTCAATTCCTCAGCGCTTCTTTTTGGAACACAGTGATTACCGTTATTGTCCCTAAAATATTTTATAGAATCCTTTACATCCGTTATGATGACTTTGTCTTTCGGCTTGCCAATCGCTATGACATACAATATTTCAAGGTGTTTTTCGACGGATAATATCTTATTGAGCCTGTTCTTGTCGATTGCAGCTATCGGGCATCCGCCCAGATTTTTATCCGCAAGTAAAAGCATAATTGTCTGTATGGCTATACCCGCATCTGTTAATACGAAGGAATCGTCGCATATATCTTTATCTTTCAAGATTACAAGATATGCAGCGGGTCTTTCCTTTTCTTTTGGGCCGTCCCAATCTTTTAAATAACCAGCCCATTTTAGCGTTGAGAAGATTTCTGCATTAATATTTTCATTGGTGGAGCCTATATATCTCAAAGGCTGCAGATTTTTAGCCGAAGATATGTATCTTAAAGATTCTATAATGTCAATCAGCGTTTTTTGAGAGATTTTCTCAGAATGATAAAACTCTCTGCGGCACCTGCTCTTTTTTACGAGTTCACTTACTTTCATCGCCGTTTAATCCGTGATAAAAGGTTTGCCCATGGGAATAACGGTTCTTCCGAATACGCCGTTTAATACAATACCGAATACCATCCAGAGAATTGACAAAATAATAAATGGAAGACTCCATCCGGCTATAAACCACAATATGCCTTTCATCGTGAGAAAAAACAAACCCGCCGATAAGAAAAATATATCCGTAAAAATCATGAATGTAAAGGCAATCTTAGGAGCTTTTAGATGGCCGATTGTGAATCCTGACATTAAAATTCCCATAACTATAAACACCCATCCGTCAACTATGGTTGTATTCTCGGGTATAAATCCGAGTGATTTGCCGAGAAACTCCCAAAAACCAAGCCACATAAATGCGCTGAATGCGAGCATTATGTTGCCGGTCATTATTTCACCGTTTTTCAGATCAATAATTCCGGCTGTGAATTGAACCAACCCCCCTGCAAATCCCAATGCAATTAGGACGCTTATCATATGATGCGGAGCTTGGTGGGTAGCGACAGGCCACAAAGCGGCAAGATAAAATGCAAGCACCATAAGCCCGGCTGGCCCTGGGTTTGCAAAAGACTCTTGTTTTTCATTCTTGCTCATAAAATCCTCCTTACTTAAAATAAATTAAACTGTCATTATCTTATCAAATAGTTTCTAATATCGAAAGAAAAAATTCGACTCTGTCAGCTTTTAATAGGATTGCTTTTTATGTTTAATAATTCAAAAGACACCGCTTAAAATTGCATTTATACCGCTTTACATATACAAACATAAAATAGAACGCATAAAA
>JALTDI010000236.1 GCA_027074255.1 Desulfurellales bacterium | reverse complement strand
GTTCGCATCCTCTATCCAGTACTTGTTCCCTATTGCGAGAACCTTCTTTCTGACCTTGTAGTAGTTCTGATACCATATGCTTCCTGCCATGATTTCACCGCTCATGTATCATACATCAATATTTAAAAATTTCCTTGTATCCGTGCATCTGGCAGAAGACAGAATCTTTCATACCCAAAACAGCGGTCTTTGGCCTTTAAGCATGGGAATATAGCTATATCCTAATACAGACGAAATAGATACCATGGAATATTCTCCTGAACAACTCCTGATGAGGTTATGAAGTTATAAGTTTAAGGGAGTTTGCTGGAAGTTCGGTCAAGAAAATAACTCGTAAGTTCCTTTTCTCTAATATATCCTATCTTTAAATATAGTATCTTCAACCCTCTTTATTTCATACTTGTCAAAGTAAAAAGGCTCGCTCAGTGGAATTCTAGTAGCTTCCCTCATTTTCTCAACTTCTCCAGTTTCATCAACCCCGAGTATTCCTAAAAATGAATAGTCCTCATCATATAACCTTTTTTGAGATATAATTTTTTCTATCTTATATGCATCTTTCATAGGGACTCCCACATAGATGCGTGAAACATCCCCTGACTTTTTGTATGAATTTATCTGCTCCTTCAATCTATCGCTCAAATCGTTTCTTTTTGTGGCTTTCCCTTTTGCTTTACACTCTACTGCCACAACATCTAATTTGTCAAGCTCAACCATATTGGCCTGACTTTTTGGAATTGCAGTAATATCTGGTCTGTTAACCCCAGCATCTATATATGCTGGAATTGTTAACCCTAGCGCATGTGGCAAATAAGGATATTTCTTAAAAATTGTCTTTTTATCTTTTGCATTAGGAAGCACGGATTCTGTGGAAACAATGTACTCTATATCTCTAAAATATTTCCATATTTGATATTTTATTCTAGCCTCGCCCTCTTCTCTTACATAATCTGGGGGAAGAACGAGAAAATTATTCAAAATTTTGGGTTTGATAGAAATAAACCCCCCTAAAGGATTGTACATTATCATTCCTCCGCCTGAGATTGGCATAGGAACATCATTCATGTGTCTATAAGAATCCCTTACAGCTTCTATTTTCATAGCTTCTTCTTTTCTTGCATCCTCACTTTTGCTATATTTCTTTTGCATGGCTGCTGCAATGGGTAGCCCCGTATCTTCATCCAAGCCCCTCATTCCCTGTACTCCTCTAGACCTATCTGCAAATACCTCTTTATTCCACTCTTGCAATAGCGATTCGCCAGTTATCTTGGAGTTAAGAGCTTCTAATGAAAGTTCAAAATCTCCAAGGGCAAAAAATGCAGAATAAGTAGAACTTAAACCAAATGCATCCCTATACCTATCAATTTGATCTATATCTATATATTTTGGATCGATCTTGCATTCGACACCTAGCCTGAAGTTCGTGGCCGGTTCTAACAAGATATCTATAGCATTTCGTTCACCTTTTATTTTACCCTCTATCATCGGCCCAAACTGCTCCAAAGCATACGCAACAGCATGCTTCACATTGTCTTCATGGCTAAAAGGGCTTACAGATGTTGGAAGCGTCACAACCCCGTCCCTAAAAAGCTCTTTTTCTAATATTGGCACATATGCCCGATTTAAGGCCTCGTCAACATCCTCTACAAGCTGTATGGCATTTTGCTTAAAATCCATGAAGACACCGATGAGAACAGAACATCCA
>JALTDI010000235.1 GCA_027074255.1 Desulfurellales bacterium | reverse complement strand
TATTTGTATAAATAAATTATTTATGAATTTGTGCAAATAAGCGCTATAATAAAAATAAATTCTTGTCAGGGGGCATTTATGGATAACATTTTTAAAAAAGAAATTGTAAGGTTTGGCAAGCTTCTTTATGAGCGCAACTTAAATGCAGCCTATGGCGGAAACCTTTCCATCAGAAACGGTGATAGGATATACATTACGCCAAGTGGACTGAACAAGGCTTTCCTTGAGGAAGAAGATATTTTAGTAACTGACCTTGATGGAAACATTCTTGAAAAACCTTCTAAATCTTTAAAGCCTTCGTCCGAATCAAAGATGCATTATGCGATTTATAAGCTACGAAACAATGTTAATGCTATCATTCATTCACATCCTCCATATTGTGTTGCCCTTTCCATTGCACATCAATCTCTAAATCATCTATTGCCTGAAACTACGATTATTCTTGGAAAGGTTAACTTCGTGCCCTATGTTACTCCAGGTGGCTGGGAATTGGGAAATGCTGTTGCAAACTCTCTTAAGGAAGGCGATGCCTGCATTATGGGGAATCATGGAGCAACTACCGTAGGTAAAGATTTGTTTGGGGCATTTAATAAGCTTGAATTGCTTGAATCTACTGCAAAATCTTTTATATTTGCAAAGCTTATTGGCAATGTGAGAGAACTCCCTGAAGATGACAAAATGGCTTTTTTAAAGATGTACAACAATCTTTCTTAAATTTTTTTGCCTATAAAGAGAATATCTGTCTAAAAAATAGGTAGTCAAGTCAGTGTGTAATAGTATTTAAGGGAGGGAGTTATGAAATTTATATTTGTTACGGGCGGAGTGGTTTCTTCTTTAGGAAAAGGAACCGCAGTTTCTTCGATTGGGATGTTATTAAAGGCGCGGGGTTTTAAAGTAAACGCCGTGAAAATTGACCCATACCTGCAGGTTGATGCTGGCACTATGTCTCCATATGAGCACGGAGAAGTATTTGTTACCAAAGATGGTGGAGAAACGGATCTTGATATTGGGAATTATGAAAGGTTTATCGATTGTGAACTTTCTGCTGAAAACAGCATTACAACTGGTAAAATATATTGGAGCGTACTTAATAGGGAGAGGCATGGCGACTATTTAGGAAAAACTGTTCAAATTATTCCCCATATTACTGATGAGATTAAAAAACGGCTTTTTGAACTTTCAAAGGGTTTCGATGTAACAATTGTAGAGATTGGGGGAACTGTCGGTGACATAGAAGGACTCCCATTTTTAGAAGCAATAAGGCAAATGAAGAAAGATGCAGGGAAAGATAATATTTTATATATTCACTTATCTTTACTTCCTTATTTAAAAACTTCAAAGGAAATAAAAACAAAACCTACTCAACATAGCGTAAAAGAGTTGAGAGGTATTGGAATTCAGCCTGATATTTTGTTGTGTAGGACAGAAGTTCCTATTACGGAGCAAGTAAAAGATAAGCTCTCCTTGTTCTGTGACGTGGAGAAAAGGGCGGTAATTCAGGGCATAAACGTAAAGAGTATCTATGAAATACCCCTGATTTTTGAAAAGGAAGGGCTTGGGGATATTATTACGGAAAAACTTCATCTTGGGAAAAAAGTTCCTGATTTAAAAAACTGGCAGGATTTTGCAAACAGAATTTTATTTCCGGAAAGGGAAATTACCATTTCAGTCATTGCAAAATATCCAAAATTAAAAGATGCTTACACAAG
>JALTDI010000234.1:1688-6007 GCA_027074255.1 Desulfurellales bacterium | reverse complement strand
TCCACAACAAGCATTATAAAAAAGATTATTGATGAATACTGCCAGGATATATAATCTGTTTTGTGAATATATTGAAAAAAAATACGATTCCGTCCACACTCAAAGAGCCTATGAAAGTGATGTAAAGCATTTTCTAAACAGTGTGAATAACTTTGACGAGGACAGCTTAAACGCATACGTATTTCAACTCCATAAGGAAAACATAACCAATAGGACTATAAGAAGAAAGCTGTCGTCTGTATCTATTTTCTTTAATTTTCTAAAAGACAGCGGTTTTTTGGATAAAAACCCGGTAGATTTTCTTGAAAAACCCAAGATATCAAAAAACCTCCCATCGTTCCTTGATGTTGATGATATAATTAATCTGCTTGGGCAGATTGACAACGCTCGTGATAGGGCACTGCTTGAGCTTGCATATTCATCATCTCTCAGGGCGTCTGAAACCGTGTCATTAAACGTTGAGGATGTTGATTTTAAGCATTTAAGAATGCGAATAAAAAGAAAAGGCGGAAAAACCGCATACATACCCATAACGCCAAGAGCCGCCGAATTTGTGGAAAGTTATGTGGGAGACAGGAAAAGCGGCGCACTTTTTTTAAATAGGTACAACAAACGCATATCAACACGTTCTTTTCAAAAAATAGTGAAAAAATATGCGTTAAGTTCAATCTTTAAGGATATATCCCCTCATACATTGAGACACTCAAAGGCCACTCATCTATTGAACAGCGGTATGGACATAAGAATCCTACAGAAATTTTTAGGTCATTCATCCATTAGGGCAACACAGATTTATACCCACTTAAACATAGAAGAGCTCTCCAAAACATACGATGCCTCGCACCCGCTTGCAAAAAACGATGAAGAATAGAAAAAATATAAACTACTACCTCGGCATTCTGCACGGCGTTTTCTATTTTGCCGCAACGGGTCTTATAGATTATACAACAATTCTGCCGACATTTTTGAGGCATTTGGTTTCGTCAAACGCTCTTATAGGCTTTGTATCTGCCATTGCAAGAGGCGGCAGCATATTTTTCCAGCTTATATCAGCCGCCTATCTCGAAGGAAAAAAGAAAAGACCGGTATTAATCAAGGCTCTGAGCGTAAGATTCTTATCTTTGGTTTTAATAGCTCTATCGTCGTATCTTCTTCTGCCCGAGCACAAAATTGCGGAACTTGTACTTTTCATGATATTTATAAGCACATTCTCCTTTGCGGGTGGAGTAAGTGTTATTCCTTTCTATGACATTATAACCTACAACATACCATCTGACAAACTCGGCAGATTCTGGGCTACGAGACAGTTTATAGGCGGTATTCTCGCCGTCGGCAGCGGCTATGTGGTGAAGATTGTTATGAAAAACATGTCATATCCCAATAACTATCTGCTCTTGTTTGTGCTTGCAACTTTTATCTTCGGGCTGGCATTTTTGAGCCTCGGGAATATGAGCGAGGGGGAGGTGCTGCAAAAATCCAACAAATCTTTTAAGGGTTTTCTATACGATGCAGTATCCATACTAAAAATCAATAAAGACTTTTCGTCTATGATTGTATCTGAATTTTTAAGCCACTCCATTTATATGTGCCTTCCCTTTATAGCCCTATACGCAACATACAAACTGGGTTTAAGCAAATCGAATATTGGGTATTTTATCTCAGCTCAAATGGTCGGAAGTATCATATCCAATCTGTTTTGGGGATATTTCGCAGATAAAAAAGGTCCCAAATTTATAATTATATCAACTAACATCCTTGCAATCAGCGTTCCTTTCCTTTCCTTATTTGTAAAATCGCCTATAATGTTTGTTGTTGTCTTTTTTCTGCTCGGGGCCTATATGCACGGCTCTTTTATAGGATATACAAACTATATGTTAAAAATAGCATCAGAGGAAAAGCGGCCGACCTTTGTCAGCATAAGAGGCACATTTAACGCTTTATCCTATTTTTTACCCACACTCGGGGGCGTTGTAATAGACAATATTTCATATAACGCTCTGTTTATGATGACAACAATTGCAGCGTTGATAGGATTGATGTACGCCATGAAATTAAAAACGGCCTAAATTTTCAGCATCAGCTGAGATAAAATAATACTCAAAACAAGAGCAAAAGGATATACAGCCGCATAACTAACAGAAGGATAATCAGATTTGGTTACATTGTTGACCATTGTTAAGGAGGGCGTTGACGTCATAGCGCCGGATAAAAAGCCCATGATGTCCACGAAGTTCATTTTAAGGAATTTTCTACATGCAAAGGCCACAGCAAACAAAGATAATATAACAGCGGCAACGCCTATATAAATAGGTAAAAACCCGTTTGCTTTTATGGCTTTTACCAAATACCTGCCTGAGTCCGTTCCTATCGTTGCAAGAAATATAAGCTGCCCCAAGGTTTTCATTATAGAATTCGAATGTGGAGAAAGCTGCCATATAATATTGCCCGTCCTGCCGATTCTTCCCAAAATTAAAGCGGTTATCAGAATACCGCCCACGAAACTCAGCTTCACAAATCCTATGCCCGGCAAGCCGAAGGGTATGCTGCCCACAAAAATACCTATAACTATGCCCAGCGCTATCGGGAGAAAATCAGCAGCCGGATACTTTAACAAATCATCTCCAACAATATTCTTTATTTTTGTTTTATATTTTTCGGCGGCAACAACATACAACTTATCTCCAAGTCGTAATGTCAAGGTGGGATAAGGCGGTATATCAATGCCAGAACGCCTGACTCTCGTAATAACAGCTCCAAGTGAATTCAAGTTTTTTAATTCTGCTATCTTTTTGCCTATGATATCCTTTGAGGTAACAAGCAGTCTGTAAACCTTCATATTGTCGTGGAATTGATATGATTCCTCCACCGGTTCACCCAATATTATCCTTAAATTTTCCAGCTGCTCTGATGTCCCGGATACCCTAACCACGTCACCGAAATGCAGAATGGCATCACTTTTTTCAGGGTCTATGGGATGCTCAGACTCCACACGCTCTATAACCGTCATTGTCATCTGCTCGATTTGAGATTTGTAGATGGTTTTTTTCTTAAAGTTCTCATTGGTAATCCTGAAATTCCTCGTGAGTATATCCGGATGAAATGCCTTTTGACGCTCTTCATATTCTTCAACCTCTTTTTTTATATCCACCCTAAAAATTACGGGAAGAAAACGCAGAAACAGCACTGTTGCCATTATTCCAAACGGATAGACCACACCGAAAATGATGGATATCGAGGGTGAATTATTTATCTCAAGGGCAGACGCAAGAGCAGGGGCGCTGGCTATTGCTCCGATAAACATTCCCCCTATTACATCTCTGCCTATATGCAGTCCTATTCCTACAAAGTATATTAAACCGAATATTAAAAGCAGTAAAATAAACGCCATGGCATTGAGCTGGATGCCTTCCGTTTTTATTGCGCCGAAAAATCCGGGGCCGGACTGCAGACCAACAGCATATATAAATATAGCCAAGCCGAAAAATTTAAACGCAGGCGGTATAATGACGCCAAAATGTCCTGCCACCAAAGCAACAATAAGTATAGCCGATATATCGAGTGAAAAGCCTCTTACCTTTATATTGCCTAGTATATAGCCAAAAGTAATTATAAGAAAAAGATAGAATATGTCGCTATGAATCATAGATAGCCACATCCCAATCTAATGACAAAATCAAAACCCTTTCTATTATCCGATATATTCTTCTCATTTCTCCCATTTTTTCAAACTGCTTTTTAGGCATTCTTGAAAAGAGCAGTTTCTCGACAATAAAGTGCTCCATTTTCATTCATCAATCTTAACAGTTTTTGCTTCTATCCACGGTTCATTATCCTTATCGCACGTATAATAAACAATAAACAAAAGGCCTCTTTCGATTTCAATAAAATCAGCATACCCGCCATTATATAAATTCCCCTCATAATGGCAAAGTATAGACCTGTCCCAGTTTTTGCCGTTCTCACTGATAGCAAGGCCAACGCCGGGCAGAGTATCGTTTAAATCCCTAAAAACAAAGGCCAGTCTGCCGTCTGTTAGTTGTTTTATCATGGGAGCGTGTCCCAGTATATTCAGCTTTATAGGCCTACTCCAATCATTTAAATCATAGCTAAAAGAGCTGAAGAGATTGTAGGAGGGCTCCATAGAGCGCATAACTGCAAAAAACTTGTCTTTTGTTTTTACTATGGATGTTTCATTTAAAATCGGACTGTGGCCTTTTGGTGTTATCAAACCTTTAATTTTCCAGTTATATGCGTCATTTGACAATAAAATAATAGGCGATGCCGTATTGTTTACGAAGCCATATGCTGCGGACGCATAG
>JALTDI010000234.1:0-1588 GCA_027074255.1 Desulfurellales bacterium | reverse complement strand
CTTGTTTAATAAACATGTTGAGGTTACTACGCTAATGAGTGAAAATCAAGACAGCATAAAAGAAATTCTTGAAAGGGATACAAATACAGGCCTGAGGCCGAGCCGCCTCGCTGATTATATAGGGCAAAAAAGCGTTATTAACAGCTTAAACCTTGCCATAGAAGCGGCCAAAAAGCGAAACGAAACGCTGGAGCACTGTATTTTATACGGCCCTCCCGGATTGGGAAAAACGACACTTGCAAACATAATAGCGAGGGAAATGGATGCCAACATCATAACCACAAGCGGACCTGCCATAGAAAAAATCGGCGATATAGCAGCCATTTTAACCAACCTGAACGAGAAAGACGTTATATTTATAGATGAAATTCACAGGCTTAACCGAGCGGTTGAGGAAACGCTTTATGCGGCATTGGAGGATTTCAAACTTGATATCGTTGTTGGACAGGGACCGGGAGCAAGGACAATCAGAATAGACCTCCCTCCTTTTACATTAATAGGGGCAACAACACGCATGGGTCTTTTGACATCTCCTTTAAGGGACAGATTCGGCATAGTTTTGAGACTTGATTTTTACTCTGTCAAGGATTTATCCATGATTATAAAAAGGTCTGCGGCCATACTGAACATAGAGATAGACGAAAAAAGCTCAAAGCTCATAGCGGAACGTTCGAGGGGAACACCCAGAATCGCCAACAAGCTGCTGAGAAGGGTGCGGGATTTGGCACAGATAGAAAACGATTCTTTGATCAATGAGAAAATAGTGGAAAAAACATTGAAGATATTGGATATAGACGCAAACGGGCTGGATTATCTCGACAAAAAATATATGAAAATTATCATAGATAAGTTTAACGGGGGCCCCGTGGGGGTAGAAACAATAGCGGCCAGCCTCGGTGAGGATAAAAACACCGTTGAAGATGTTATTGAACCCTACCTTCTGCAGATAGGCTACATAAAAAGAACGCCGAGAGGCAGAGTTGCCACAAACCTATCATTTAAACAATTTTCATTTAAGACTCAACAGCTGCTATAAATGATATTCTTGACTTAAACATTATCGCTATTATAATAAGCTCATGGAGAATCTAATGAAAAAGATAGTTTACATTGTCGCCGCTTTATGGGTTGTTTCACTGTTTTCCTGTACTACTGCGCAATATGGAAATACTCAAACAGCATCGATAAAGAAAGAAAAAATAGCCGTATTAAAGTATGAAATGGCAAGAAATATTGTTCTTCACAAGGACTATACAAATCTTGCCAATGCTTTTAAATATCTTAACGAAGCTGAAAAGGTTCTGCCCAACGACCCTAAAATCTATTACACAAAGGCCCTTGCATATCAGTTAAGAGGGAATAAAAAAGAATATGTCATCTTTTTAAATAAAGCCATAGCAAAAGACAAGAGTTTCTTCGACGCCTACAACGCTCTCGGCATATACGATTATGAGGAAGGTTTCTACAACAGAGCCATAGATATGTTCACCAGACTAATCACAAATCCCCTTTATCCGCATCCCGACATAGCTTTTTTCAACAGATCAAGGGTATATATCAAGCTTAAAAAATATGCAAAGGCGGAAAA
>JALTDI010000233.1 GCA_027074255.1 Desulfurellales bacterium | reverse complement strand
CAAATGTACCTTGAACGGCTATATTATAGACATTGGTATCTTCGACCGTTGTCATCTGAAGTTCTTGAATCCTGCTGACTTTACCATACGGATGCAGTATGAATATGTTGATATTTTTTTTACCCTTCAAACCGTATATGGCGGCAGAACCCGTATCACCGCTTGTTGCTCCTAATATATTCATACTCTTTTTGGTTTTATCTAAGGTATATTCGAAAAGATTGCCGAGAAACTGAAGGGCTATATCCTTAAATGCGAATGTAGGTCCGTGGAAAAGCTCAACAATATAAACACCATCTTTTTTTACAACGGGTACAACCTCTTTTGTATCGAAATTTTCATAGCTTTTCTCTATCATTATCCGTAAGTCCTGTTCGGGTATATCGTCAGCAAATTGTTTGAATATTTCAAATGAGAGCTCTTTGTAACTCAAATCTCGCAGCTTATCCAAATCCGCATCCGGTATGCTTTCTGGCAGTATCAAGCCTCCGTCAGTTGCAAGTCCCATCAAAAAGGCATCTGTAAAACTTAAATTATTTATACCGCCACGTGTGCTTTTGTATTTCATTTTCCTACCTGTTTTATAGCTTGATTGGCACAAACCAGTATCGGGTCCCACACAGGTGCAAACGGCGGAGAATAGACTAAATCAAGGTTCTGAATATCTTTGATTGTCATATCCGAATATAAAGCGGCAGACATGACATCAGCCCTCATGGCAGCACTTTCGTCTCCTATGGTTTGTGCGCCCAATAGCCTGCCTGTTGATTTTTCCGTAATAAAAATTACGGTTATTTTGTCCTGAACAGGGTAGCCGTGAGCTTTGGTAGGTGCTGTAATGGAGGTTTTAAACACATCAAAGCCTTCTCTTTCAGCTTCTTTTAAGGAAAGACCTGTTTTACCTATGGATACGCCGAATACTTCAAAAGCTCTTGTTCCTACAACGCCGGCAAACTGTTCGTTTGCTCCGGCTATATTGGCTCCTGATAATTTGCCCGATTTGTTTGCATTGTTGCCGCTCGGCAGATAGATATTCTTATTCAGCAGTCTGTGATAGAGTAGAGCGCAGTCTCCCGCAGCATAAACATTGTCTATATTTGTTCTAAAATATCTATCAACAATAATTGCCGATGTTTTTTCATCTCTTTCTATGTTGGAATTTGCAAGAAATTTCGTTGTAGGTTCAAATCCCGTTCCTATATTTATTATGTCGGCCTCAAAATCACCTTTGTTCGTTTTTACGGTGAGTCCGTTTATCTCTTCTATTTTTATTCCCGTTATGAGTTTTATGTTATTTTCTTTGAGGGTTTCTTTGACTTTTTCATCTACCTCTTCTTCGTATTCATTCATCAACTTGTCGCTTCTTTTGAGCATTGTTATGTCGGTTATGCCTGCCCTTTTAAAATTATCAGCAACCTCAAGGTTTATATATCCCGCACCTATGAGCACGCATTTTTTCGGATTTTTTTCATCTATATATTTTTTTATGGCTCTTGCATCATCCAGTGTTTTTAGTGTGAAAACACCCTCATTGTGAACACCGTTAATGCCGGGCAGAGCGGCATGTGCACCCGTTGCTATTACAAGGTAATCGTATTCAAGCTCATATTCTCTGTCTGAGGCAAGGTTTTTTGCTGTGACCTTGTTGTTGTCGGTATCAACAGTAACGGCTTCATTTAAGAGCCTTACGTCGATACCGCGTTTTTCCCTAAAAT
>JALTDI010000232.1 GCA_027074255.1 Desulfurellales bacterium | reverse complement strand
GAAATAAAATAGGTTCTTTTTAGTTTTGAGTGGGTAACCTCATTTTCAATACCTCACATAATTAGGATTAATTACTTGGAAATTGAGTTTACCCGTAGCCAAATAAGCCATTATTTTTAAATTTTTAAATGTACTAAATCCTCGTGCTCTTGCCTTAATAGCTTGTATTACTGAATTAAGTCCTTCTAAAACGGCATTGGTAAGCAATGATTTCTTCCAATTGATCACTCCATCCCAATGATTCTTGATCGTCTTAGCCGCATCTATTATCGGTTTTATTCGACTATGCGTCGCCCAGAAATACCATCTCTGAAGTAAATATTCAAATTCTTCTTCACTTTCGGCCTTATAAATTTCTTGGAAATTTTCTCTTATATGATATGCCTTTAGTGTTTTTAAATTCAGTTTTGAAATGGATAGCTCTTCAAGTTTTGCCTTTTGTTTCTTGGTTAAATTTTCTCTGTTCTTTAAAAATATGTATTTGGTCTTCTTTAATATTTCATATTCTTTTACTTCTTCTTTTCTAACTTTATCTACTGCATCATTTAATATCTTCATAATATGAAACTTATCAAAGGTGATCTGTGCATTTGGAAATCGTTCATTAACTCCTTTTATGAAAGCCGGCGACATGTCGCAACTAATGTCTTTAATTTGTTTAGCATCTCCATTATGCGCTTGAAGATCCTCTGAAAATTCTTTCACTGTCTGACTTCCCTTGCCCTCGGCGATAAAAATAGTACGCCTTTTCTTAAGGTCAACAAATAAACTAATATAGTCATGATTCTTACTCTTGGAAGTCTCGTCTATACCTATCGTATCAATATCCGAATAATCTTCACTCTCACGTGCCTTGTCAATGTATTTATCTAACATCTCCCAAATCTTGTAATCGCTTACATTCGATAGCAAAGCAACTTTATGTACTGGCATATTGGATGCTAATTCTATGAGTAAGGCTTCAAATAACATGGTAAAACCGCCATTTATCCCTGCCCAAGGCGGATTAATCAAACGTACCTTATTATCCTCTGTCTTTATGCGCGGTGTACGACATATCAAATAGCATTCATGCTCAAAAAAGTTTAAATGCCGCCATCTCTTCTCTATGGTATCATAGGCCTTATAATCTCCTCTTATGCCTTCTTTTTCGCTCTCATAATGAAAAGTGGCTCCTGGCTTGAAGTTGATCTTTATCTCTAATTTCTTCTCATTTTCGTCGAATCTGATTTCTTTAATATACCAAGGCTCTTTAATATGTAAGGCTTTCTCAAATAATTCTTCAATCATGAACATGATTATATCTCTCCTGTTTTTTGTAAACCGGAAAAATATAATCATTTTTTTATTGACATTTCTAATTTACCCACTCAAAACTAAAAAGAACCAAAAATAAACGATGCGCTGGTTTTTTCTAATTTTTATTCTGTTTTTGATTTATTAATAAGTCCACTCTAAAAGGGATAAAGCCCCTTTTTGTGTACTATGATTATTTAGTCCCCATCCTAAAGGATGGGGCTAACAAAATAAAAAGCAATATGTTAGCCCCAACATTTATGTTGGGGTTAAATCTTCAACAACTCTGTATTGAAGCCCTTTAGGGCTTTTTAGAGTAAACACAATAATTATTTGAGTCAATGTTTGAGTAAATCTTAACGCCGTTCATTCCAGAAAGATAATGATAAAAGTGAAAGAATTATGAATTTTTTATTCAGCT
>JALTDI010000231.1 GCA_027074255.1 Desulfurellales bacterium | reverse complement strand
CACTGATATTTATTGAATTCTTTTTCTAACTTTTCAAAAATGAATATGGCTATATTTTCCGTTGTTGGATTTTTGAAAATATCGTTGAGGTATTTATGGTCAAGAATATTTACAATTTTGTTTACTGTTTGTTTGAGAATTGTAAAGTCTAATACCATTCCGTTGTCTTTTAATTCTCCTTCTATGGTAACTTTGAGGATGTATGTATGCCCGTGCAGGTTTTCACACTTTCCATTATAGTCAATAATTTTGTGGGCTGCATCAAAGCTGAACTTTCGTGATAGGTATATTTTCTTTTTCATATTAAATTATATTTATTTTCCCCTTTTCTAAAATAGTAGTATGCTTTCTGTTGACTAAAATTGAAATTTTAATAATATAATAGATGTAATGAAAATATTTGATGAAGTCATCGAAAGTCTTCCAGATTATTCAATAAGGGATGTTAGAACAGGCTCATCTTGGACTGCTGTTTCCAGCAACAATTGTGGGCTCGCATTAACATTTCCTGAGCCTTACCGAATGTTTGTACAACACTCAGGGGAATTAATCGGCAAAAGCGCGAAAGAAATTGCACAGTTTTCAAAATCATGGAACCCTGTTGAGGCATCCATCGGTGTTGCTGCTATAAATTCTTTAATTAACCCTGTTGGCGAAGCAATTAATGCGCTTAGCTATATAGAGGAAATTGGCAAAGGGAAAAACATTATTTTCGTGGGGCACTTTCCTCATATGGAAAAAATAAGGAAAGTTGCAAAGAGCTTAAAGATTATTGAGAAAAGGATGCAAATAGGCGATTATCCTGATGTTGCTGCTGAATTTTTAATTCCTGAATCTGATATAGTTGTTATTACCGGAAGTGCTTTTGTAAATAAAAGCTATAAGAGGCTTCTTGAATTATCCAAAAATTGTTATACAATACTAATAGGCCCCTCTGTAATAATGAGTGACGTATTGTTTGATTATGGCGTGGATGTTCTTGCCGGTAGCAAAATTTTAGATTGCAGTAGAGTTTTAGATGCTGTTTCTCAAGGCGGACATTTGAAGGACTTTAGTAAGTATCTCAAGTATGTAATGAAATTCAGAGAGAGGTGATACAGTGTTTATAGATTTAAATCTTCAAGAATTCCTTAATAGGCTTAAATCAGATTCTGCAACTCCAGGTGGAGGGACTGCATCTGCAATGGCTGGGGCAATGAGTGCTGCTTTGCTTTCTATGGTAATGCGAGTTTCCATTAAAAAGCTAAAAGAAGAGGATAAGGTAAGAGAATTTGAAATGCTTATAGAAAGGTGTGACAAACTTTCTAACCAGATGGCAGTAGCTATGGATAAAGATGCGGAATCTTTTGACAAAGTGATAGATGCATTTAAACTACCAAAGAGGACTCTAAATGAGAAAGAAAACAGAAAGGCCAAAGTGCAAATTGCACTTAAAGGTGCAGCTCTTGTACCTATCACAGTGATGGAAACTGTTAAAGACGTTGCTCAGTGTGGTCTGGGAATAGTTGACTTCGTCCCGGGTTCTATTATATCTGATATAGGCGTTTCTGTTTTACTTGCCAACTCTGCTGTTGAGGGAGCATATTATAACGTTAAAATTAACCTAAAGTATATAAAGGATAAAGAATTCGATGAAGAGATTAAAATGAGAGCGAAAAAGGTTTTTTCGGAAACAGAGGAAACATTAAAAGAACTTAAACAAAAAATAGATAATATAG
>JALTDI010000230.1 GCA_027074255.1 Desulfurellales bacterium | reverse complement strand
AGATTTCTTATCGACTTGATAATATCAATAACGATGTCCATGGAGAGCTCAATTTCATCCGAAATATCGTTTCCCATAAATTCAGGATATTTCTCTATCATAATGGAATTACCGTTTCTATTAGGCAGCTTATGCCACAGCTCTTCCGTGATGAACGGAGTAAACGGATGCAGAAGTCTCATAATTTTTTCAAATACATCAAGCAGCGTATATTTTATCGAATAGGAAAATTCGTCATTTATATGGACTTTGCTCATTTCAATATAATAATCGCAGAACTCATGCCATATGAATTGATATATGGAGTTTGCCGCCTCGTTGAATTTGTATTCTGCAAGAGATTTTTCCACCTCTTTAATAGTCTTTGACAGCCTGGATTTAATCCACAGGGAAGCCGCCGAAAACCTTTGAGGCTTTTCATCTATATCTATGCTGCTTGTATTAATCTCAATAAACCTGTATGCATTCCATATTTTATTCATGAACTTCTTGTAGCCTTCGATTCTATCCTCCGAAAGCTTGATATCCCTGCCCTGAGCGGCAAAAATTGCAAGAGTGAAGCGCATCGAATCGGCGCCGTATTTGTCAATCACATCCATAGGGTCTATAACATTGCCTTTGGTTTTGCTCATCTTTTGTCCATCCTGGTCTCTGACAAGCGCGTGAATATAAACATCCTTAAAAGGAACATCGCCCATAAAATGCAGCCCCATCATCATCATTCGAGCAACCCAGAAAAAGATAATATCAAAGCCGGTAACCATCAAGCTTGTGGGATAAAATCTTTTCAAATCTTCGGTATCTTCCGGCCAGCCGAGCGTTGACATAGGCCATAGGGCTGAGGAAAACCAGGTATCGAGAACATCTGTTTCCTGTGTTAATTTATTACTGCCGCAGTGCTCGCAAACCTGAGGCTCTTCCTCGGATACAGTATATTTACCGCAGCTTTCGCATACATAGACCGGTATCCTATGCCCCCACCATAATTGCCTTGAAATACACCAGTCCTTTATATTGTTCATCCACTCGAAATATGTCTTTTCCCAGGCTTTAGGCACAAATCTCGTCTCGGAATTTTCCACGGCCTCAATCGCTCTTTCAGCCAACTTCTTAGTCTTTACAAACCACTGTTCTGATACATAGGGTTCGACGGTTGTTTTACATCTATAACAATGACCGACTGAATGTTTATATTGAACGGCATTTTCTATAAAGCCTTTATCCTCAAGTTCATTCACAAGTTCGGCTCTGCATTTAAATCTGTCGAAAGACTTATAATGCATGGCCTCATCAGTCATTTTCCCTTTATCATCTATGGCTATAACTAAATCAAGATTATGTCTTTTGCCTACCTCAAAATCGTTCGGGTCATGAGCCGGCGTTATTTTGACGGCTCCGGTTCCAAAAGAAGAATCTACATAATCATCGGCAATTATCGGTATCACCCTGTTTTTTATAGGTAATACGACATTTTTGCCTATAACGTTTTTATATCTTTCATCATTGGGGTTTACAGCTACTGCCGTATCTCCGAACATTGTTTCAGGCCTTGTCGTTGCAACAATTATTCCGCCCTTTTCATCTGCAAAAGGATATTTAATGTAATACAGCTTGCCGTTTTCTTCGTTGTGTTCAACCTCCAAATCGCTTAAAGCCGTATGGCATCTCGGGCACCAGTTGATTATATACTTATCCTTATATATAAGTCCCTCTTTGTATAG
>JALTDI010000229.1 GCA_027074255.1 Desulfurellales bacterium | reverse complement strand
AAGTATAGACGAATTTATCAACCACATTAAAAAAATAAAATTACTATTGGAAGAAGATAACGCTGAGGAGCTGATGGATTATCTCAAACAAGCCAGACTGTTTAAAGAGTCTTTGGATGAGAGATAGGTTTGTAATAACAATCGACGGACCAGCCGGCAGCGGGAAAAGCACAATTGCCAAACTGCTTGAAGAAAGAGACGGTTTCTTACATATCGATACCGGTGCCATATATAGGGTAATCGGATATATATTTAACGGCTCGCCGAATAAAAATGATATCTTGAATCTGCGTTTTTCTATCAGAAAGAAAGACAGAATAAAGATTTTTTGGCAAAAAAGGGATATAGAAGAGTTTATAAGAACGGAAAAATGCGGAATGCTTGCATCTAATGCTGCCAAAATAGAGTTTGTGCGTGATTTTGTTAACGATTTGGCTAGAAAAATCGCAGATACAGGCAAGTTCGTTATAGACGGAAGAGACTGCGGCAGCGTTATATTTCCAGACGCCCAGTTAAAGATTTTTCTTGCTGCGGATATTGATGAGAGAGCGAGAAGACGGGCAAAGGACGATAATGTTAGCATTGATGATATTAAAAAAGATATTGAAAAAAGGGATTATCAGGATAAAAATAGAAGTACGGCACCACTAATTAAGCCGAAGGATGCCTATGAAATTGATACAACAAAATTGAGTATTGAAGGGGTTTACAAAAGCGTTAAAAAGCTTTTGGAAGAAAGGTATGAAAATAACAATAGCTGAAAACGCCGGCTTTTGCTACGGCGTTATGCGTGCCATAAAAATGGCCAACGATGCAATAAAAGAGTATAAACAGATATATTCCTTCGGTCCTATAATTCACAATCCTCAAGTTGTAGAGGAATATGAGAAAAAAGGATTGAAGGTCTTGGAAAATATCGACGAAGCTGACGCTCCTATTTTAATTCGCTCACACGGTGTTCCTCCCGAAACATACTCAAAAATAAGAGATAAGAAAATAAAATATATTGATGCAACATGCCCTTTTGTAAAAGAGGCTCAGGATTACGCTAGGGAATTGTATTTAGCCGGTTATAAGGTTGTGATTTTCGGTGACAAAAATCATCCTGAGGTTAAGGCTCATCTGGGCTATGCAGATTATAAGGCATACGTTGTTAATAGTGTGGAGGAAGCGAGAAAGATTGCAGGGGATAAAATCGGTGTTATTTCACAAACCACTCAATCTATTGAACGCTTTTCCATGGTTGTTGCCGAATTATCCAAACATACCAAAGAGTTGAAGGTGTATAATACAATTTGCGATGCAACCGAAAAGAGACAAAAATCTGCTATGCAGCTGGCAAAAATTTCGGATATAATGATAGTTATAGGGGGGAAAAACTCGGCAAACACAAGAAAACTCTATGAAATATGTAAGCAGTACTGCCGCAGGGTATATCATATAGAAACGGAAGATGAGATAGATGTAAAATGGTTTACAGATAATGATAGAATCGGAATAACCGCTGGGGCATCGACGCCGTCCTACATGATAGATAGGGTTTATAATAAGATAGTTGGAAAATATGAGATATAAATATCTTGATCTTTTTAAAGATATATCGACAAAAATAGACGACGCTTTAAAAGGCGTTTTCGGCACGGATAAAGCAAAAGAAAAACTAAACGAAGGCGCCTTCGGCGATGTAACGGTTTATGTGGATAAAATTGCAGAAGATATAATGCTGGAATCTATGAAGAGTT
>JALTDI010000228.1 GCA_027074255.1 Desulfurellales bacterium | reverse complement strand
AGCTGGAAGATGACGAGCTTTTTTACGGGATAAAAAATGCTTTGCGCAAATGTGTCAACGAGATAGAAGATACGTTATCTTCTTCTGTTGATAAAAGCGTTATAACAGAAGAAGATTTGTGGGACAGAAACTATATAGAGGTTCAAAATACAGATCCCCAAAAATATAAAACCAAATTCACGGACTTTGCAAAGCAGTATATTCAACAGATAGAGGATAAATGCTTGGAATTAAACAAACGATTTATATTTGTCGTTTTGGTTGATGAAAACGGATATTTGCCCTCACACAATACCAAATATGACAAACCGTTAACGGGTGATTATAAAAAGGACCTCGTTGGAAATCGTTCGATGAGAATATTCAATGACCCCACAGGATTGGCAGCCGCTCGCAGCACAAGGCCTATTTTATTGCAGCCATACCCAAGGGATGTAGGTGTTTTGATGTATGATATATCTGCGCCTATTTATTTTAACTCTAAGCACTGGGGCGGATTGAGGATAGGATTTAAATAAGATGATGTATAAAGTAATAAACCTGAGGGAGTTCAATAATTTTAAAATGCTAAATATTCACTTGAACGTTATATTTTTTTATATATAATAGGCTTTTAGAAGTGACTAAGTAACAATGAATAACGGATGGAGGTTGTCTATGATTTCTCTAAATAGAAGATCCTTCCTTAAAATCTCTTCGCTTGTAGGTGGAGGCCTAATGTTTTTTAGGCCTACTGCAAAAGCAGGTCTTTATACGCCTAATGTGAAGAAACCAAAAGGAAGTATCAAGTATTATCCGAACGTGTGTAGCTTTTGTTCAACAGCGTGCGATATAGTTGTCAGAACAAGAGTGAACGGTGATTTCAAAAAACCGCAGAAGATTGATGGTAACGAAAAATCAACCCTAAACAGAGGCAAAATCTGCGCAAGAGGGCAGGCAGGTATTAGAACAGTCTATAATCCCGACAGAATTACACACCCACTAATTAGGGTCGAAGGCTCAAAAAGAGGAGAGTGGAAATTTAAGAAAGCCACGTGGGATGAGGCTTTAGATTATATCACTAAGAAAATTCAGGAAAACAAGATACAGCCTCATGAATTGGCTGTATTTGCGGGACAAAGAGCCTGCGCTTATGAAAAATTGGGGGCATTCGCATTTTTGACATCCATAGGTTCTCCCAATATGATTGGTTCTCCTATGCAGAATTGTGTTATGGCAGAACATGCAGGAGCCGATGTAACCGTAGGAACGATGATTACCCACGATGAACTTCTTGTTGATATGGATAACACAAAAGTATTGCTTGTCATGGGTAGCAATGCTGCAATAGCCGGTATTTCAACATCAAGGGCAGTTAGGTTTTCAAAGGGCAAACTCAACGGCATGAAGGTGATAGCTTTGGATCCCAGGTTAAGTGAAACTGCGGCGAAGGCGGACAAATGGATACCCTTAAAGCCCGGAACAGATTTGCCTTTTATGATGGCTCTTCTGAGATTATTGATTAAAAACGGATGGTATGAAGATGAATTTTTGAGAAGGCATACAACAGCACCGTTTTTGGTGATTGATAATAACGGAACACCTGAGGCTTTGGGACAAAATATAGATCCCCATCAGTTTCCGTTTACTAAAAATTATTACGTATATGACGAAATAAGCGAACAAATCGTTGAAGTTCCGGGCTTTACAAACGACAATTTAAAAGAAAATCCAAAATTAAGACCTGCTTTATTTGCACCTAAGGGCTTAACTTATCAGGGACAGCAGGTTCAGACATCATTTGACTATCTTTTGAATGCCGTGGATATGGCAACACCGGCTTGGGCTGCAAAGATTTGTGATATTCCTGCAAAGGATATAGAAGAAACCGCTCATTTGCTCGGCACAATAAGGCCTGCTGCTGTCCACCCCGGATGGCTTGACGGAAGATATATAAGCGTTGTCCAGGCAAGAAAGGCAGCTGCAATTATAAATGCCATGGTAGGCGGCGTCGATTCTGAGGGAGGATGGCTATTCTCACCCGAAGACAGGGAGGGGATGGAAAAATTCTCAGAAGCCTATGAATCGGGCAAGCTGAACAATCCTCAGGCTATGATGATGGCAACGGCTATGGCGCCGGGATTACTTGGTCTTATCGGTAAATTGGAAGGTATGATGTATTCGGGTAAATTCCCTTTGTTTAGAGGTTATCCTCATTTTTCGAGAGCATACTTCGATTATAGAAAACAAAAGGGAGAAAAAGGAATACCGTTTTCCTTGTTTACTAATGCAGGTTTTCAAGAAGCAGTTGAAGGAAAATTATCCTGGAACGGTAAGCCCTATCAGATAAAATTTGCCTATATTTATTCTACTAACCCTTTGAAAGATTATTTCGGATATAAAACCTGGGTAAAGTCTTTTACAAACCCCAATTTAAAACTTGTGGTTGTGGATGAAATTTTGCCATCCGACATAGCCGCATTTGCAGATGTAATACTGCCGGATAAAACATATCTTGAAAAATACAGCGGAATATGGGCTGACGGACCAAATACAGACCTTGCTATAAGAACAAGATTTCCGAGTGTCAGCCAAATAGGAGACACGAAAGGCGGAGATGAAGTTTTCTGTATGCTCTCAAATGCAATGGCAGGCAAGAGGGGCGGAGACTACGGCTCTGCATCCATGATAGTTAGTCAGTTTACAGGCTGGGATATGGGAGAAACAATGAAAGAGCTCTCTGCCGCCTGGAAAGGCAAAAAACCGCTATACAAAGCATTTAGAGACACAGCTTTATTTAGTGTAAGTAAAAAACTCAATATGACTCCTAAGCAGTTAGAAGGTATATTGGAGAAAAAAGGTGTTTTATTCTTAAAGAAGAAAGAAGAACTTATGAAAGAAGCTGGTATGCCGTATAAACTACCTGTTCCAACATTCTCCGGCAGAGTAGAGATATATTCCACTATATTTTCTCATTTTAATTATGAATACGGAGTTGACCCAAATTGGAACCCTATACTTACTTACATACCTGTTGAGTATAGAAGCGGTGCAAAAGAAGAATTTAAACCGACAGGCAATGAGTTTTTCTTTGCCTTCGGAAAGGTGCCTGAGGAAACATACCTGACAACGGCCGATAATCCTTTGCTCAATTCACTTGTTACAAGGCATAAAAATGAGAATTACGGATTTTGGATAAACCCAAAATCAGCTGCGAGACTCGGACTTAAAGAAAGGGATAATATAGAGGTTGAAAATACTGTTTCCGGACAAAAGATTAAGTCTTTCGTTCATATAACTGAATTTGTCAGGGAAGATACACTCTATACGATGAGCGACTTCGGTTTAGATAACAAGAAGCTTACATATGCATCAGGAAAGGGAGTGGATTTGGGCAGAATCATTCCTTTTAGATTAAGTCCTGTTACAGCGGGTGCTTTAAGCTGCCAATTCACTGTAAAGATTAGAAAAATATAGTTTGGAGGATACGATGGCCAGATATGGAATGGTAATGAATGTTAAAGCTTGCCTTGGATGCAGAGCCTGTATGGCAGCCTGCTCCCAATGGAATCAAACACCGTTTTGGGCGGATGAGTTTGAGGGGAAGTGGAGAACGAGGGTAACGGAAGTTGAAGACGGCAAGTTCCCTGAGGTTAAAAGGCAATTTTTCCCTACAATCTGTATGCAGTGTGTGAATCCGCCATGTCACAGTGTTTGTCCAACCGGAGCCACATATATTAATAAAGACGGCATAGTGCTCATTGACTATGATTTGTGTTTGGGCTGCGGGTACTGCATTGAGGCTTGTCCTTATGATGCAAGATATCCGTATGAGAGAGAAGATTTGAAAAAGGATGCGTTTTACTTTGGGGAAGATGCAAGGCATCACCAGGTTCATGTTGATAAATGCACATTTTGTGTTGACAGACTTGAAGAAGGAGAAGAGCCTTCTTGTGTTGCTACTTGTGTCGGACATGCAAGGATATTCGGCGATTTGGATGATCCTAAATCCGAAGCGGCTCAACTTGTTAATAGTGGTCAGGCTAAACCCCTCGGTGAGTATATGGGTGCTCAGCCAAAGGTTTATTATATAAAATAAAGGAGGCAAATATGGATTTAATACAGCAGCATACTTGGGGCTGGTTTATAGCAATCTACCTCTATTTGGGAGGATTAGGCGGAGCGACACTTGCTCTTGGCATACTCGGTGAATTGAGATTTAATAAAAGCAAATGGTTCGGAATAGGCACATCTTTACTTGGATTGGCTATTTTAAGCTTCGGTCTTATATGGTTAGTTTTTGATCTTTTGAACCCGTTAAGATTCTTATTGTCCTTTTGGGTTAAAGGAATAGCTCATTCCTGGATAGCACGCGGTATGGTTATAATAATGGGAGCCTATATTTTCGGTCTTTTATATGCGGTTGCTGCATTTTTCAAGTGGACAACTTTTAAAAAGTGGATAGGATATGCCGCTATGTTCTGCGGCTTTGGTGTTACGACATATACCGGATTGCTTCTAAATGCCAATGTGGGTATACCGTTTTGGCATACACCGGCTTTACCTGTATTATTTACGGTCAGCGCATTCTCAACGGGATGTGCCATTATTATGTGGACTTTGGCTGGTAAAAATGACCATGATTCGGAACACCTTTTTCACGCGGTAGAGGGTTTTGATATATTTTTAATATCATTGGAATTGTTAATCCTTTTTGCATATTTCGATTTTGCAAGATTGGGCAATGCCGCAGTTATGAAGAGTGCTCATCTTCTTTTAAATAATCCACTATTTACGATAGGATTTATTATACTAGGACTTGTAACACCTTTAATATTGGAGGCTTATGCTTCCGTTAAGGAAAATTCAAAAGGCATGGCAGCCTTTGCGTCTTTACTTGTTCTTGTAGGCGGATTTTTATTAAGATACTTAATTGTATGGGCGGGTGTGTTTCAATATCCTCATGGATTGGCAGGGTAGCTTATAACTTTACGGGGTGGATTTATCCGCCCCTTTTTTTATCGCTATTTATAAAAAGCCGTGAAAGAACAATGAATTTATAAAGTTTAGTTAAGTATTTATACACTTGATTTTTTGTTGTTAATAGGGTATTTATTTGTAGTTAATGCGGATGTAGCTCAGTTGGTAGAGCGCAAGCTTCCCAAGCTTGAAGTCGCGGGTTCGAGACCCGTCATCCGCTCCATTTCTTGTGAAGGTTGTAAAATGGATATTGCTCGTTTTCTTGATGAGGCTTATCTTAGTCCAATACCGCATGTTCAGATATTTTTTGGAAGATTCTTTTTACTTCCTCTCTATTTTGTTAAGAAATTAAAGATAACAGTGGAAGGAATAGAAAATATTCCGAATGAACCGGTAATCTTCGCTATGAACCACACGGATAGATATAACTATTGGCCTTTTCAATTTTATATTTGGAGAAACAGAAAAAAATACGGAATAAAACATCCATACACAGCAACTTGGGTGAAGGGTAAATATTACGAAAATAGATGGGTTGCAAAATTTATGAAATTAACAGGGAATATACCTGTTCCGTCAAAGGGATACCTTATAGCCAAGGATTTTGTCGATTTTTTCGGCAAGGAAGATAAATTGAACGCTGACGATTTTAAAATATTGAAATCATACGTAGATGGCAATAAGGAAGAGGATGATTTGAAAAACTGCAAGGATGAGAGGGTTTTTAAACTGATAAGCACAGCTCACGATGAATTCGACCCATCACATATTACATATAGAGAGTATATTAACTCACTTTTTTTTAAACTCATGGGCAAGGTTAAAGAACTTAATGAGGATGCAGTAAAAAATAAGGGTGTCAATCTTATAATATTCCCCGAAGGCACAAGATCAAAAAAACTTATAAAGGGAAAACCTGGTATTGCACAGGTGGCTTTAAGTTTAAAGATTCCCGTTGTCCCCATCGGGTGTAATGGGAGCGATAAAGCTTATAGCGGCAATTTGCCTTTTCCTGAAAAAAATAAAGAGATTGTATATCGGGTCGGAAAACCGATTTTGTTATATAAAGATTTTGAAATAAAAGAGAATTTTATTCCTTTTACTCCCCAGAGCGCTAAACTTAATGATATTTTTGAGAAGGCGAC
>JALTDI010000227.1 GCA_027074255.1 Desulfurellales bacterium | reverse complement strand
GCTGCACACTAATCACTACTTGCTAAATCCGAAAAACTATAAATAAAAAAGAAATGGTGCCGAGGGCGGGACTTGAACCCGCACGGGAGTTATCCCACCACCCCCTCAAGATGGCGTGTCTACCTGTTCCACCACCTCGGCAAATATCAATTGAGAGCGAATCATTCAATATCCTATTTTCAATTTATTGTCAAGAATTATTTTTGAGCTGAACTTTCATGCATTTATATCCTACGATAAAACGAAATCATATTTACACTTGGTTGAAAAACATATAAAATAGATATAAATAAAACACAGTGGGGGTGGATTCATGGGTAAAATAGCTCTTATAACAGGGGCATCAAGCGGTATAGGCAAAGCTTGCGCGGAAATTTTTGCGCAAAACGGTATGGATATAATAATCGCAGCAAGAAGACACGAAAGATTGATAGAATTGAAAAGCTATCTTGAAAAGCAATACGAAGTGAGAATTTTACCTATCAAACTTGATGTCACGGACAAAAACGCCGTTTTGGAGAGCCTCCTCAATTTGCCTGATGATTGGAGCGATATAGAGGTTCTAATTAACAATGCGGGATTGAGTAAGGGACTTGAAAAACTTCAAGACGGAAAAATAGAAAACTGGGAACTAATGATTGATACAAATATAAAAGGACTGCTCTATGTAACAAAAGCCGTATTGCCGAAAATGGTGGAGAAAAACTCGGGGACAATAGTGAATCTATCCTCGATAGCCGGACACGAAACATATATCGGCGGCAATGTCTATTGCGCGACAAAAGCAGCCGTACTGCAACTATCAAAAGCAATGCGTATGGATGTTTTAGGTAAAAACATAAGGGTAATATCAATAGACCCCGGTATGGTAGAAACGGAATTCAGCATGGTAAGGTTTGACCAAGATAAGGAAAAAGCGGACAAAGTCTATGAAAATATTGAGCCGTTAAAACCTGAGGATATTGCAAAGGCCATATATTTTGCTATTTCTGCTCCGCAGCATGTAACAATCGAGGATATGGTCATAATGCCGACACAGCAAGCCTCTGCCCTGTTGAATATAAAAAACTACAACAAATAGCGTCAGGACAGAATATAGCTCAAATGCTCAAAAAAACCCGGATATGAGGTTTTAATCGACTGAGTACCGTCTATATCAAGGTTTACGCCGGAAACGGCGCTTAATATCGTGAAGCTCATGGCTATACGATGGTCTTTGTGTGTTTCTATTTTACACGGATTGATTTTATGTCCCGGGTGTCCGTGAATTTTGAAGCCGTCTTCAAATTCCTCGATTTCAACGCCGAGCGTTTTTAAATTATCGCATATGGACTTTATTCTATCGCTTTCCTTTTTCCTGAGCTCGGAAGCATCTTTTACAACGCTCACTCCATCGCAAAAAATAGCCAAAACTGAAAGGATGGGTATTTCGTCTATCAGTGCGGGCAAAATCTCTTTATCTATAACAAACGGCTTAAGTGCACTTTTTGATTTTATCACTAAATCACCGATGGGTTCGTTATTTAAAACCCTTCTGTTAAGAATCTCATAATCTGCTTCACACTGAGATAAAATCCTTAAAATACCGCTTCTCGTCTCATTTAAGCCAATATCTTTCAATATTATATTCATATCTTTCATTAACAGAGCCAAGACCACAAAAAAAGCACTGGATGATATGTCAGCAGGGACATATATTTCGCAATCACCGAGAGGTACCCTGTTATTACCGAGGCACACTCCGTTATTATTTTCAACACAGTCAACACCCAGAAATCTCAGCATATTTTCAGTATGGTCTCTCGATTTAAAGGGCTCTTTCACACACACATCATTCTCGGCAAACAGCCCTGCAAGCAATATGGCGGATTTTACCTGAGCACTCGCTATGTTTTGTTTATATTTTATGCCGTTTAAATTTCTCTTTCCCCTAATGGATAAAGGTGCAAGACCCCCGTATCTGAACAATATCTCAGCGCCCATCTGCCTTAAAGGGTTAATTATTCTCATCATCGGCCTTTTTCTCAATGAGGCATCGCCCGTCAAGACGCTTAAAAAATCAAACCCGGAAAGCAAACCTGATAGAAGTCTCATTCCCGTCCCCGAATTACCCATATTAAGAACATCATCCGGTTCTTTAAGAGAATATTTTCCCTTAGGATTTACAATAACATCGAGCCCATTTATATTTATATCAACACCTGTTTGAGATAGGGCTCTGATTGTATTTATGGTATCATCTGCAAAAAGATAGTTCTTTATAATTACCTTCTTTAAAGACACGGAAGCAAGTACAGCAGCCCTGTGTGATATAGATTTATCGCTTCCGACCCTCAGCATTTTCACCTTAGCCATATACTAACCCCCCGAGCAACAAGCTTATCTTTATTCTGATAATATACAAAACTTTTCCCCGAAAAAGAAGATTTTTTGGAACTGCCTTTAAAAGGTTCCGAACTTTCGGCGATTTTATCTTTATTAATCCATTTAATAGAATCATCGTAAAGCTGCAAATCTTCCCTTTTTAAATATACTTTACCCGATGCGTCGATATCATTATTTTTATAAATTACAGCCTTATCAGATCTCATATATATAACAGGTTTTTTAGGTTCATAAAGCCATAGGCGGGCATTGTGCAATATTACAACATCGTTTTTCAGTTTATCCATGGAATCGGCTTTTAAATGATACTTTTTCCTGCCTTTATCTATAAATCTCCATACATCTATTGAATTAGCTTTAACTTTCTCGGATATCTTTGTTATTTTATTTTGCGTTACGGTTTGTTTCTCAACGATATTAAAAAAAATTAGAAACAGTACAAAAAACAGTAGAATGCCGACCGAATAGCCTGCAATTTTAGTCCATTTTTCAAAAGTCAGCATAGTTGTCTATAATTAAATATTTTTCAAGAACCCTCTCCCACAGGCCTACATCCTTTAAAATAAATTCCATTATATCCCTTACGGCTCCTCTTCCTCCATTATATCCAGATACGTAGTCTGCCACCTTCCTCACGTCTAAAACGGCATCTTTCGGGGCAGCGGAAAAACCACACAAAATCATAGGCGGTATATCTATTAAATCATCACCTATATAAGCAATATTTTTGTACTCCAAGCTGTATCTTTCCTTTATTTTTTCAACAGCCGTTACCTTTTTATGCTCGTTTTGAAAAACGTCTTCTATTTTAAGCTGCTTTGCTCTTTTTATTGTTACAGGTGAATACCTTCCGGAAACCCATGCAACTTTTATACCCAAATCAAGAGCTATATGAATAATATGTCCGTCTTTAACATCAAAAAATTTATATTCTTCACCATTACCGTCAACAATAATTCTTCCGTCTGTCAAAACCCCGTCAACATCCATTATGACAATTTTTATATCATACATTATAATACCTCTAAAGCACGCCGGCTTTCAGGATATCGTGCAGATGTATAATTCCTTCTATGGAGTTTTCGTCCCTTGCCACAACAAGACTTGTAATGGAATATTTCTCCATAATATTGGCCGCTTTGGCCGCAAGTGCTTCCCTATCAATCATCTTCGGATTTTTTGTCATTATATCAACAGCATTCATAGAAAACAGGGACGATTTATACTTCTCAACGGCTCTTCTTAAATCTCCATCCGTTATGATGCCTTTAAGGCTTCCGTTCTTATCAGCAACAATAGTCATTCCAAGCCTTTTTGACGATATCTCATACACTACCTTGTCGAATTTGCTTTTTGTTTCTATAATAGGTATTTCATCTTTTGTATGCATCAAATCCTTTACCTTTACAAACAATTTCCTGCCGATAGAGCCCCCGGGGTGAAGCATAGCAAAATCATTATCCTTAAAATCATTTTTGACAATCAATCCTGCCGCAAGAGCATCTCCTATAACCAATGAAACCGTTGTGGACGATGTTGGAACAAGCTTTATGGGGGAAGCCTCTTTCTCAACATAAGCATCTAACACAACATCGCTTCTTGCTGCAAGTTCAGAGCGAATATCACCCACAATCGATATAATAGGCACACCGAATCGTTTCAGAAGAGGCAGAAGAAACAACAGCTCCTGTGTTCTCCCGGAATTCGATATAAGCAGGGCTATATCCTGCGAAGTGACCATGCCGAGATCTCCATGTATAGCATCGGTAGGATGAACAAAAAAAGAAGGAACACCTATGCTCGACATCGTGGAAGCTATCTTCTTTGCAATAAGACCGGATTTACCAACACCCGAACAAATCAGCCTGCCCTTGCAGGAGTGAATAAATTCTACGGCTTTAACATAATTGTCATCAACTCTGTCTGATAGACCTTCTATGGCTTTTTGTTCAATGTTTATGGCTTTCTTTATGGTCAAAAGAACGTTATTTGCCACTTTTTTTTCTCACTATATGTATCAATTCCCTCTTTAACATATCATTGAAAGGCTTGGCTTTAAAGGCTTTTGCTATATGGTCTATAGCCTTGTCATAGTCTCCCATTTTTTCATACACCTTAGCCAAAATAAAATTTGCATCATAAACATCACTGCCGTCGTCCAAGCTGTTAAACCTTTCTTTTTTGTCGAGATAGGCTGAATTCTGATATTCTTTGCCGTAGGAGGATAGAATATCTTGAATGTAATCTGCTATTGTACTGCTATAGAATTCACTGCTTTGATAGTTGTCGAGCATAGCTTCAATAACCTCTTTCTGTTCCGCTGGCGAGAAAATATATATGCTGAACATATCCCTTGCCTCTACAATTCCATCCCTCATCGCATCCATGCATACCATTCCGAATCTCGCCACATCGTTGCTGATGTCTTTTGATAATACAATTGTAAAATACATATCCGCTTTATCAAACTTATTATTTAAAAAACTCTCTATACCGTTTTGCAGCAGCTCGTCAATATCTTTCATATCCATATTTTAAATCCCTCTTCTTCGGCTTTGTAATCGATATCCTCAACCTCAACCCGCTTGACAACAGATGTGGCCGGGCCCTTTTTTGCGGCGTTTATCATAACCGTCACAATATTCTCTTCCGCACAAACAACCATTTCAACACTTCCGTTTCCTTTGTTCTTAATATATCCCTTAACATTCAACTCATTTGCAAGTCTTTTTGCCCAGGCTCTATACCCGACGCCCTGGACAACACCGAAAATCGTTAATTTTTTGCATTGCATAGAACATCACCGTTTACAACAAAGTCAGGACACCTGTTTTTATACACCGATATAACGTTTTTTGCAACAATATCAGCCATTTCATTTCTTGTTTTGATTGTAGCAGAACCAATATGAGGCAAAAGGATACAATTGTCGAAATCGAGCAGTCTTTTGTCAAAGTCCGGCTCATTTTCATAAACATCCAGTCCGCAGGAAAATATCTTTTTATCTTTCAGGGCATCTATCAGAGCATTTGTATCCACAACCTCACCCCTTGATATATTTACAAACACAGAAGAATCTTTCATTAAGTCGAATTCTCCCTTTTGTATCATATGCCTGCTTTTATTGTTTAGAGGCGTGCACACAACAATAATATCACTTGTTCTTAAAAGCTCATCGAGCTCAACTCTCTTTGCATCCGTAATCAGCTCTTTGTCGGATTTTTTCCTGTTAAAGTAAACAACATCCATATTAAATCCAAAACGTGCAATCCTTGCTATCGCCGAGCCTATCCTTCCCATGCCTATAATGCCTATCCTTGAACCGTACAGCTCTTGCCCGAGCATTAAAGTAGGTGCAAAACCGCTGAATTTCCCGTCTCTGACAAACCTGTCGGATTGAGGAATAAATCTCGCACAAGCCATTATTAAAGACCACCCGAGTTCGGCTGTGCTTTGTGTTAAAACACCCGGTGTATTCGTGAAGAAAATCCCTTTTTTTGTTGCATATTCCACATCAACGTTGTTTATGCCAACACCGTAGTTGGCTATTATTTTTAATTCTTTTGCGGCATCCAAAAGCTCCTTGTCTATAATATCCGAAACCATAGGAATTACGGCAAAGGCATCTTCAATATGGTCATATATTTCGTCTCTTGTCATATTTCTATCATAGGGATTCACAAAAACATCGAACTCTTTTTTTAATATTTTAAGCCCGTTTTCCGGTATATTTCTTGTAACCACAACCTT
>JALTDI010000226.1 GCA_027074255.1 Desulfurellales bacterium | reverse complement strand
TTTTCTTTCAACCTATAACTCTTTCCTCTAATGTTCACTATACTCGAATGATGAAGCAATCTGTCAAGAACTGCCGTTGCCAAAACAGAATCTGAGAATATCTTGTCCCATTCGGTAAAACTTCTGTTAGATGTCACTATGATGCTTCCCCTTTCATATCTGCTTTCCACCAATTCGAAGAACAGCTTCGCCCCCTCAATATCCAAAGGCAGATATCCAAGTTCATCTATTATGAGTAAATCAAGGCTCTTGTAGAACCTCAGCAACCTTTCGTAACTCATCTTTGCAAATGCCTCTTTCATTCTCTCAACGAGCTTTACTGAGTTAATGAAATAGGCCTTCTTTCCTTCTTCAATCGCTTTCATCGCCAGTCCTATTGCGAGATGTGTCTTCCCCACTCCTGGTGGTCCAAGGAAGATGACGTTCTCTTTTTCGTACATGAATCTCAACGTTTCAAGCTCTCTTATTTGCTTCACGTCTATGCTCGGTTGAAATGAAAAGTCGAACTCCGCTATCTTTTTGTGAAATGGAAGACCTGAATATCTCAATCTTATAGTGTATTTCTTCTCTTCATCTGACTTTATCTGCGAATTCAACAATTCTTCAATCAGTTCGAACACGTCAGAGCCTTTCTCACTCCATTTCTGCACGGCTGAATCGAGAACTTTTTCAATGCCATCCAAATGCATCTCTTTGAGCATCTCATGAACTCGTTCATATCCCATTTTGACTCACTTCCTCGTATTCTCTCAAATTCCTCGTCTCGACATCCATCTTCAAAAGCTCCGTCTTTATCCTTTCATCCTTGAAATAGATGTTGACAATGCCACCTTTCCTCTCCAAATTCACAACCTTTCCTGCATATTTACCTTCAAGCTCGTAGCGCTTGTTTTGGTAAATCAACTCACCATCTTTTCTCACTTTCCTTGTTTCAAGATAACGAATGGGATATAATCTTGTCAGTGGATTCAAGTATTTCTTTTCCCTTTCGAATCTCTCGAAGGGGATTTCTTTTAATTCCGAATGAATTCTCGAATTCGCCTCATCGAGCCATTGGACACGTGTGTTTTCCAGTTCTGCCATGTTGGAGTATTCTTGGCCATAAAGGATGTTGTTTCTCACAAACGGAACCATTCTTTCAACTTTACCTTTAGCCTTCGGATTGTAAGGCCTGTGAGTTATGACTCTAAATCCGTAAAAGTTGGCAAAGTCCATGAATTTGGCGTTGTACTCTTTATTTCGACTTATTTTCTTGACAACGGCCTTCATGTTGTCGTACAAGCCTTCATTGCAATAACCTCCAAAGTATTCGAATGCGTTGTTATGGCATCTTATGAGTGTGGAGAGTTTCTCGTCTTGGGCAAATTCAACATACAGCATCCTTGAATAACCAAGCACCATGACGAAATACTTAACCACTCTTTTTTCACCACCAACAACCGTTTTCCCCTGGCCCCAATCAACCTGGAATTGTTCAGCCGGCAAAGTTTCAAATCTCTTGTATTCTTTATTCTCGTTTGGCCTAATACCATGAACATATCCCCTGAGTGTCGTTATGCCTCCAGAATAGCCCAATGGCTTTATCTCTTTGAACAATGCCACAGAGCTTAACTTTGGATACTTTTCAAGCCGAGACTTTACGTATTCCTTGAATGGGTCAAGCTTGGAACCTTTCCTCTTCATCTCCTTCCACTCCTTTCTCAGATACTTTGAGATTGTATTTGGATTACATCCAATCTCCACAGCTATTTCAACGTT
>JALTDI010000225.1 GCA_027074255.1 Desulfurellales bacterium | reverse complement strand
AGCCTTATATCGTCTACAAACAGAGGCTGTCCGGCAGCGAGTGCAAAAGCATCATTTTTGTCTACTTTTTTACCTATTACTTTAAAATCACTCATTTTTCCCCTCCTTTAATAATTTTACAGCAAGTTTTACAGACTCAATCTGCTGTACGTATCCTGTGCATCTGCATAGATTGCCGTCGAGCGACTTTTTAATATCTTCGTCAGTAGGGTCAGGATTTTTCTTTAAAAGTGCGTATGCGGAAAGAATTGTGCCTGGTGTACAAAAACCACACTGGACAGCCCCTTTCTCTACAAATGCTTTTTGAAGAGGATGTGAATTATTAAGGCTGCCGACTCCTTTAATGGTGGTAATTTCACTGCCGTTTACTTTTGCTGCAAGAATTGTGCAGCTTGTGTGAGGAACTCCATCTATAAGTACTGTGCAAGCTCCGCAGGTTCCAAGATAACAATTTCCTTTTACTTCAGAATGCCCATTTCTTCGCAGTACATCTAAAAGCACTTCTCCTGGATGAATTTCGTATTCTTCTTCTTTTCCATTTATTATGTATTTTACTTTCATAACTATCCCTCCATTGCTTCTAAAAGCATTCTCTTTGCAAATACACCTGCAATGTGTGCACGGTATTCTTTGGATACACGATAATCTTTGTCCACATCTATATGAGATTCCACGAAATTTCCAAACTCTTCTGCAAATTCTTTGGAAATGGATTTTCCTTTTGCGTATTCCATTCCTTCTTCAAATAAATATGCAGGTTTTGGCCTTGAGCCAACTGCAATAATTGCATTTGATATTTCCTTTCCGTTAAGCTTTAACAAAATACCCATATTAAGTAGCGCGATATCTGTTGCATTTCTAACAAATCGTTCCATAGAAAAGAAATAAGAAGAGTCAAAGTTGTTCAGGATTACTTCCTTTATAATGCGTTCTTTTATGAGCTTTCTAAAGTTGCCTTTGTAGAAATCGGCAATTGAAAGCTCTTCATCCCATTCGCCGTCGGAGAGAACTACTTTTGCATCTAATGCAATAAGCATAGTTACAATATCCGAATATGGCTCCCTCTTTCCTAAGGAACCCCCGAATGTAATCTGATTTCTTAAGAGCTCAGTTGCAATTTCGTTTAATATTTCTTTGACCTTTCCGTTGAAATAAGTTTGTATCGGCACAGAATCTTTTGCAAAAGATATGGAGCTTGCGGCCCCTATTTTTATGCCGTCTTCCGTTTTCTTTACATATTCCAACCCTAATTTGTCCAAAAATATAAGATGTTTTATTCTCGGGTTTGGCAAAACTGAAATATCCAGCCCGCCGCCAACAATTTCACTGCCTTCTTTATCTCTGCGAAGAAGACTAACTGCTTCCTTAATGGTACCGGGATAGTATACATCTTCAACGCCTTTTAATTTAAGCATACGCCCTCCTTCCTTCTTTTATATTTTATAAGTTATAATATAATAATGTCAAAAATAATCAAGGAGGCGAGATGAAAATCATAGGCAATGCAGCAATATTAACGCTTGGAAATAAAGGGTTTATACAGGACGGAGCGATTGCAATTAATGGCGAAGTTATTGAAGAAATAGGCGACACTGAAGAACTGAGAAAAAAATATCCCGGTGCAGAATTTATAGATGCTGGGCATCGGCTTGTTATGCCTGGTTTTCTAAATGCTCATATGCACCTTTACAGTACTTTTGCCCGTGGAATGGCATTAAAAGGGGAACCGCCAAAAACTTTTGGAGAAATCCTGAAAAAG
>JALTDI010000224.1 GCA_027074255.1 Desulfurellales bacterium | reverse complement strand
CCTTTTGTTAAATAGTCAAATATATAATTTTTGTCATAAGCATTGGCAATAAGAGGCACAAACATAAAAAGAATTAAAAAACGAAACATCTTTTGTATTATATTAAAAACATTCGACATTACAACTATTTGACAGCTTTTACAATGATGTTATACTTTTAAAAAAAGAGAAAGGAAGTGTTATGGAAAAAGACAGAATTGCTTTGTACAAATTTTTAAGCATAGGATTTACATATCCTGAAATCAGCTTTGATGAAATTATGGAAAAAAGCATCGAGCTTGTATCAAAATCCTACACAAATCTGAACAAAAAGGGCTATAAATTAACGGGGATAAAGAATTTGAAAAAGGGACTAAAAGAGCTATCGTCTGCCGGCCTTGGAGAGTGGCAGGGAATATACACATCGCTTTTTATTTCCAACATACCGAGAACGCCCCTTCACCCATACGAATCTTTTTATAAAGAGGGGCTGCTGGTCAGCGAAAGCAGCGACGAACTCAACGAAATTTACAGCAGCTGCGGAGTGGAAATATTTGACGATAAGGAATTCCCTGACATTGTAAATTTCGAGCTGGAGTTTGCATCGTTCATAATAGAGAATCAGAGCGGTTGCCTGCCGATTTTTAAGGTTTTTTTTAGAGAGCATCTTTTCAGCTGGATTTTTGACTTTTTCAACGATGTTGAACAATACAAAGAAACGCCTCTGTTTTATCTAAGTTTGGCTCAAATAGGTAAAAATTTTCTCAAAAAAGAACAAAAAATTATGGAGGAAATTTTAAATGAACGATAAAGGCTACATTCAGGTTTATACCGGAAACGGCAAAGGTAAAACAACCGCAGCAATCGGACTTGCCGTACGCGCACTCGGTGCCGGATATAAAGTGCTGTTTGCACAGTTTGTTAAAGGGCAATATTATAGCGAGCACAAAACATTAAGGAAATTGGAGAACTTAACAATAAAACAATTCGGCAGAGAAGGATTTATACATTCAAAACCCGCACAAGAAGATATTGACGAGGCTAGAAAGGGTTATGATTTTATTTTAAAGGCATTTGCAGAAAACACCTACGATGTTGTTATCTTGGACGAGGCGAACATAGCCGTCTTTTTCAACCTTTTCAGCGAGGAGGAACTGCTTGATTTAATGGATAAAAAACCAGAGAACACCGAACTTATAATAACGGGCAGATACGCAACTGACAGGGTTATGGAAAAAGCCGACTTGGTCAGCGAGATGAAAGAGATAAAACACTACTACCAAAAAGATATTTTGGCCAGAACCGGCATAGAAAAATAAAAATTAAAAATGAAACTCATACCGGCGCGGCTGAGTGTTATAAATCCCTCGGAAACGAGAGGTTTCGACATATACATAATAAACGAAACAAAACCTATTCTGCTTCTATCCAAGGATGCACCGCTCGATAAAGACAGCAAGATAATCAAAAACAACTCAAACCACATGATTTATATACCATCAGAGCAGGTAAAATCATACAAAAACCTTATCTCTGACAGTTTGAACGAAATATTGAAAGACAGCTCCATATCTAAAACAAGCAAGTTGTACGCCACATACATAACCATGACCAATCAGCTTGATAGACTTATGAATGAAGGCAAAATTGCCGTTACAAACGATATATTTAAAGACGTTTCCTATATGGTAGCCAATATATTAAACGACACATCTTCCATGTCGGTATTTTTGTCTTTCATCAAAGGCGATATACACAACATAGCAATACATATGTTCAATGTAGGGACTTATGC
>JALTDI010000223.1 GCA_027074255.1 Desulfurellales bacterium | reverse complement strand
CTGGATTATCATGCTCGTTCCGCCGTAGCTAAGAAAAGGCATTGTTATTCCTTTCGGCGGCATAAGACGGAATACGCTGAAAAGGTTCATTAAAGATTGAATCGATAATAAAACACCTATGCCGAAGGATAAAACTTTCCCGAAATTGTCTCTGCTTTTAGAAGATATGTAAAAAATGGAAAATATAATGGATATGAGCAGAAAGACGATTATTAATATACCGAAGAATCCGAAATCTTCTCCCACGCCTGCCATAATAAAGTCATTGTACGCATCCGGGATAAAAAGATTTTTGTAGTTGCCGGCCCCTATGCCGTGGCCGAACATTCCGCCGGAGCCAATGGCGGTTAACGCTCTTTTAACCTGTAAACTTACATTCTGGCCGCTGAAAAAATCCACGACCCTTTTCAATTTTTCGGGGTGTGTATAAATTACAAGGGATAAAATTATCAGCGATGGGAAGAATAAAAAACCTATGTTTTTTAAGTTGTATCCCGAAACATATGCTATTGTCAGGAATGAGGCAACTATTAAAAAGGCAGTTCCTACATCAGGTTCCATGGCTATCAAAAGAAAAAAAACACCTATGAGGGTTGCAGCGGGAAGAATCCCCCCTACGGTGTCTTTGTACTGTTCTTTTTTAGATATGAAATATGCCGTATAAATCAGCAGACAAAGCTCGGCAAATTGAGAAGGTTCAAACTGAATGCCTATATTAATCCATCTCGTTGCACCTCTGATTGAAACACCTAATCCAAAAAATAGAGAGAGCATAAATATAAGAGACAGCAGTATCAAGTGGGGTGTGTATTTTTTCAAGATTTTGTAATCTATTAGAGACGAAATAAACGTAGCTATCAGCGAAATAAATACATATAAAATTTCTTTTTTTAAAAACAGTTCGGAATCCCCGAATCTTGTGTATGCAAAGTAGCGTGAAGATGACCAAACCTCAACTATTCCTATCGTTAAAAGCAAAAAATAGGGCAGTATTAGGAATGTAAGATCATATATTCGGGGTTTTCTCATAATATTCTTTATACTTTTTAAACTCCTCTTTGAAAGCTTGGCCTCTTTCTTGATAGTTTTTGAACGGTTTACAACTTGAGCCGCCGGGGCTAAACAACACTATATCCCCTTTTGCGGCAACCTCAAAAGCACCTACAAGTGATCCTCTAACATCCAAAGCAGGCAGCGGTATGGGCAGCATTTTGTCCAGTTCCTTCATAATCTGATGTTTATCTTCTCCATACACCACAACAGCTCTTGTTTTTTCTTCTAATAACTTGACTATCTTTGAAAAAGACTCTCCTTTATGTTTTCCTCCGAGTATTAAAACTATATTGTTCCCTTCAAACGAGTTTAGAGCATTCACAACGGAGTCTATATTGGTGCTCTTCGAATCATTATAAAATTTTATTCCGTCCAATTCACCCACAAACTCTATTCTGTTTTCCAGATTTTCCATATTTTCTACCACCTCCGTTATTATTTTATCGTCTATTCCGCATATTTTGGAAACAAGAACACTCACGGCAATATTCTCCGCATTTCCGGCTCCAAATAGCTTGGTGTTTTGTATTATAATCTTGCTTTTATAATTTACAACAACTTTGTTCTTATTTATGAAACAATCCTTCTGAGGGTTTTGTTTTGAAAATTCCAGCAGATGAGCGTTACCGTCATATACGTAGCTGTCCTCTTCGTTTTTTATAAAATAATCGAAAGCGTCCTGATTTTTGAATATCCTAAGCTTCGCTTTTTTATACTCTTTTTTAGTGCCGTGCCATTTTATATGATCTGAGCCTATGTTTAAAATCGAGGATATAAACGGTTTAAACTTATTAATAAATTCAAGCTGGAAGCTGCTTGCCTCCACTATCAGATAATCAAGATTTTCGCTTACTATTGCTGCTTGGCTTATAGGAAGTCCGTAATTTCCACAGGCAATAACCTTTTTTTTTGCGTTTTTCATAATTTTTTCAATTAAAGCTACCGTGGTTGTTTTTCCATTTGTCCCCGTAACAGCAATGATAGGGCATTTTGCAAATCTGTATCCCAGTTCGAGTTCACTGATAATGGGTATATCTTTTTCAAGAGCGTATCTAATAAAACTATGAAACTTAGGTACGCCGGGGCTTACTACAACCTCATCAAATTTAAAATTATAAAAGGCTTCCTTTTTGCCACCCGTAAACAGATTTTCTACGCTATCATCCTCTATTGTTTCATCATCAAAAACATAGACGTTATGATTGAGAGATTTGAGCGCTTTGTAGGCAGCTTGACCGCTTTTGCCGAATCCGATAACCGCGATATTCTTCATTTTCATCGTAACTTCAATGCTGTTAATGAAATTAGGGCAAAAATCAGCGAGATAATCCAAAACCTTACTATAACCTTTGATTCAGGCCAGCCTTTTAACTCGAAATGGTGATGTATGGGAGCCATTTTAAAGACCCGTTCGCCTGTTGTTTTATAACTTATCACCTGTATAATAACAGAGACCGTTTCAAGCACAAAAAGTCCGCCTGCTATTGCAAGAACAAATTCCTCTTTGATAACCACGGCTATAATGCCGAATAATGCACCGAGTGCCAAAGAGCCGGTATCACCCATAAAAACCTCCGCCGGGTAGCAGTTATACCACAAAAAGGCAAGCAATGACCCCGCAAGCGATGCAAGAATTATTGTCATTTCTCCGGCAGTTTTTATGTGGGGAATGTGCAGATAATTGGAAAAGATAATATTGCCCGATACATAGGCAAAAATTATCAGCGGCATGATGGTAGTCAAGGATGGTCCTGTTGCCAGCCCGTCCAATCCGTCTGTTAGATTCACGGCATTTGAGGAACCCACAATTACAAAAGCCGCAAAAATCATATAATACTCTTTTAAGTTTATAACGCCGTTTTTTACAAATGGTATATACAAACATCCGCTGCAGCTTGTTAGTTTTGTTTCTGCAAAATATATTAAATAAACCGTCAAAAAAGCCGCAGCAATTTGCAGAAGCATTTTTGTTCGTGCTCTAAGACCGTTGTTCTTCCCCCTTTTTATTTTTAAATAATCGTCGCTAAAACCTATGACGATGAACAGCAGTGTTCCCATAAGAACAATCCAGACCAAAACATCATCAAGCCTCGCCCAAAGAAGAGAAGATATGAAGAAGCCGCTCCAAATAATGATGCCGCCGATAGTGGGTGTCCCCGTTTTCTGTTTATGGTTTTTGGGTTCGTATCCTTTGTAGCTGTCTTTTATCTGCATCCTTTTCAAATACGGTATGAACCTGTTTGCAAACCATAGGGAAAAAACTAACGCTGTGACACTCGCCATTATGGAGCGGAATGTTATGTAATGGAAAACATTAAACGGACTGAAAAAATATATAAGCTTCTGGTAAAATATATAATAGAACACCTACAAATCTCCTTTTAATCGATAAAAGATTGTTTCCATCTCCATTGCGCGTGAGCCTTTTATTAATATAGTGTCGTAATCTTTATAACTGTTTTTTAAAAAATCGACGAGTTTTTCTTTTTTGTCAAAGAATTTAGCATTTTTCAATGATTTTTGAGCGGTTTTATAGATATTATATGATTCATTTCCGTAAGCAATCAAATCCATATCGAATGCGGAGATAAATTTTCCCATATCTTCATGTATTTTTGAAGAGAATTCGCCTAACTCCAGCATATCTCCCAATACAGCAAGTTTTTTTCCGGGCTTTTGCGCAAGAACGGATATTGCGTATCTCATGGAGTTTGGATTTGCATTGTAGCAATCAAGAATAAATACTGTTTTTCCTATTTCCTCATTCTGCATTCTAAGATGAGGTATTTGGACGTTTTTCAGTCCCTTATCTATCTCTTTTTCGGATATGTTTTCATCTAACGTTTTTGATGCTGCGACTGCGAGTAAAATATTGTATATATTAATATCTTTGGGTTTTTCTATCTCTATTTTTTTATTTTTAAAAGATAAAATAATCGTATCATCATTAATTTTTTCAATGAAAACATCCGCATTAGGATTAATTAAAGAGCATGAAATGCCCTTATTTTCAAATATACTCCTTAAATTCAAATCATCAAAGTTGTAGACTATTTTCTGCTTTTTGTCGGTTAATATGGATATTTTTTCACGCAGTATGTTATCAGTTGAGCCGAAGTTGCCGAGATGGGATTGACCTATGTTTGTAAAAACAACTATGTCGGGTTTAAAAAATTCGGCTATTTCTGACATTTCCCCTTTGTGGTTTGTGCCTACTTCAACAACACATATACCGCCTGTATCAGACTTTAAAAGTGTTTTTGACACACCTATGAAGTTGTTTTCATTGCCTTCTGTTTTGCAGCATGATTTTTTGTTTAATATCGAACAGATTAGTTCTTTTGTTGTTGTTTTGCCGCTTGAACCGGTTACGGCAATAGATTGTGCTTTTGATTTGTTAAAAACAAGTCCGGCTATTGTTTTCAAAGCCTCAAATGTATTATCCACCACTATTGAGGGATATTCTACTGCTTTCTGCACGATTGCGGCATAGGCACCTTTTTTGAATACTTCATCCAAAAAATTGTGAGCATCATAATTTTTGCCTATGAGTGCAATGAATAGGTCGCCTTCTTCCACCATTCGTGAGTCTATTTTGACATTTTTGAATATTTTTTTTTCTGTTTTGTATATTTTTTTCGGTTTAAGCTCTTTTATAAGCTCATCAAGAGTTATATTTTCCAATGCTCTTTTACAACTTCCCTATCGTCAAAATGTATTATCGTATCGCCTAATATTTGATAATCCTCATGCCCTTTGCCTACGATAGCCACGATATCGTTGGGTTTTGCCATATCCAGTGCCTGAGAAATGGCTTTTTTTCTATCAGGTTCAACATAAATATTCTTTTTATTTCTAATTCCTGTAACTATATCATCTATAATTGAGGCGGGATTTTCGCTTCTTGGGTTATCGCTTGTTATTATTACTATGTCGGAGAATTCCTCAGCGGCACGCCCCATTTTGGGTCTTTTGGTTTTGTCTCTGTCTCCGCCTGCTCCAAAAACCGTTATGAGTCTGCCTTTTTTTATCTCATCAAGCGTATTTAAAACGTTGATCATTGCATCGTCGGTGTGAGCGTAATCCACAACGGCGTACATATTCCTGTTTTTAAAGAATTCAAGACGCCCCGGCACTTTTTTGCAGTTTTTTATGCCATCCTCAATCTCTTTTTTTGATTTTTTAAAAAAGACGGAAACGGCGACAGCGCACATAATGTTGTATATGTTGTATTTACCGATCAGCGGCGACTCAATATTTAGGATTTCACCCGCTGCATTCAATTTTAGTCTTATTCCCTCTATGTCAAAATCGTAATCAAGGGGATATATATCGGCTTTTTCTGTAAATCCGTAGGTTATTGTATTTTGTGTGTCTATTATTTTTTTGGCATATTCATCGTCCATATTAACGACTTTTTTGTCACTGCTTTTAAAAAAAGATACCTTGGCTTTGGCGTAGTTGTCCATTGTTTTGTAATAATCAAGATGGTCTTGGGATATGTTGGTAAAAACCTTTAATTTGAAATCTATGCCGGTTATTCTTTTCAGTGTTACTGCATGTGAGGATGCTTCCATAAAGCAGTATTCCGTATTATTGCAAACCATATCGTAAAAAATCTTTTGCAGATCTATCGATTCGGGGGTTGTGTTGTTCAATTTATAGGTTTCGTTTTTGAGCGTGTATCCTGTTGTTCCGACTATTTCGCTGTTTTTAAATATGGAGTTCAGCAGGTATGTTGTGGTTGTCTTTCCGTTTGTCCCCGTTATGCCGGTTATTTTCATTTTTTTAGTAGGTTCGTCGTAGAATGCAGACGCTATTTTACCCATACATTCTCTAACATCCTTAACGCTTATCACCCTATCGTCGGAGAAATTATTTTCACTTACAATGCATATATCTTTATATTGTCTCAAAAGGGCTTCAACAAATTTATTGCCGTCAATTCTGTGACCTTTTACTGCAAAAAACAGCGTATTCTCTTTTACTTTCCTTGAATCGTATGCAAGGCTTTTTATCTCTATATTGTTTCTTACCGCTGTTGAGCATATTCTTTCTATTGCATTCGCCTGCACGGCATCAAACCCCCTCTCTGAAACTTGTTAAATTCTTTTTAAATATATCATAAATGTTTTCTATAATGAAACAAAAACCTTCTTCAAATATGCAGATTTCGGGC
>JALTDI010000222.1 GCA_027074255.1 Desulfurellales bacterium | reverse complement strand
TTTTTATTTCTTTAATTAAATGTCCAAACTTATCCACCTGCTCGTCATTCCACAAACCCAAGTCATAAGGGGTTATTCTGCCGTTTGGCTCAATAGCCGTAGCCTCCATTATTATAGCGCCTACCCCGCCGATGGCTCTTGATATATAGTGAGTTTTGTGCCAATCATTAATCAATCCTTTTTGAGCGGAGTATTGACACATCGGAGACATAAAAATCCTGTTTTTTACGTTCATTGAAGCAATTTCAATTTGTGAAAATAATAATATATCCATAATTTCCTCCAAAACAAATGTAAGTCTGTTTTAAACTATGTTAATTTTTTTGTCAAGCCCGCGGCTTTTCTCTTCAAAAAATATAAACAATCTATGAGTTTTATTTATAAGCTTCAAAAACATAGCGTGGCGTATTTATTGTATAAATGGCCTGCTGCAAATACCAAAGCATAGCCATTTATTATTTTTAATAAAGTTCAACCGAATATGATTTATTGACCTATTTAGGAATAAAAATTGCTATTTATTTTATAGAAATTTTCGGAGGTGTGCGGGTGAAACGGCTACTTTTGCTTTTGTCTGCGGCAGCAGTTCTTGTAAGCTGCTCGGCATCAAATAAAGAAATCAAATATTCACAAATGCCTGAGTATGTTAAAGAACTGCCTGCGGCAAAACAGCATAAATTCTACACAAATGAAGGTTCACTATGGAGCAGCAGCGGCAATTTGGTTTCAGATATAAAAGCTTATCAGCAGGGAGACATACTCACTATTATAGTTAACGAACAGGCGTCGAGCACAAACAAATCAACCACAAAACTGTCTGAAAAATCATCATCGGGCAGCGGTTTGACAACGTTCCTCGGTGCTCAAAACAGGATATTTAAGGTTTTTAACACATCTGCTGCAAATAACAATCTTGTCAACCTCGGCGGTTCAAGTTCATATGCAGGAAGCGGCGTAAACAGCAAAGCTGATCAGCTTCAAGCTAAAATAACAGCAAGGGTTATAAAGGTTTTACCCAACCATAGGCTGTTTATCAGAGGAGAAAAACAGGTATTTACAAACGGGGAGGAGCAGACATTAATTATAACAGGTATAATAGATGAATATCAAATTACAAAATATGACACAATAGATTCGGAATACATATCGGATGCCAAAATCTTTTACAACGGCAGAGGACTGGTAAGCGACACCGCAAATAAAGGGTGGTTAGTAAAATTATGGGAACTGTTACGTCCGTTTTGAGGGGTATTGCTATGAAAAAAATTTTTTTGGCAACTGTGCTGATTCTGTTTTTATCCATAGATTCATTTTCTTTTGATGTTAGAATAGGTGATGTGGCCAACATAGTAGGGGTTAGGACAAATCAGCTTGTAGGATACGGTATCGTTGTGGGACTGGCAGGAACGGGTGATGGAACAAGCGCTTATTTTACCGTTCAGTCCATAGTGAATTCGTTAAGAAAATTCGGTATTAAGCTAACGGACGCCGATGTACAAAGCCTTCAGGTCAAAAATGCAGCCGCTGTTATGGTAACCGCAACACTTCCTCCTTTTATCAAACAGGGGGATAGAATAGATGTCACAGTCTCATCAATAGGCGATGCCAAAAGCTTGCAGGGCGGGACATTGATTATGACGCCTTTAAGAGCCGGAAACGGTGGAGTCTATGCCGTAGCTCAGGGACCTGTTTCCATAGGCGGTTTTAATTTGGGCGGCGGAGGAGGAAACAAGGTTAGAAAAAATCATTCAACAGCAGGAAGAATTCCAAACGGTGCAATAGTAGAAAGAGAAGTTAATGTGGATATCAATGCCAAAAACAGTATTGTTTATTCTCTAAAAAATCCAAATTTTACCATGGCTTCTGAAATAGCCGAGACAATTAACAGATTTTATAGAAAAAGCATTGCCTCACCTCAGGATTCCGGAAGCGTAAGGGTTATGGTTCCAGAACTATACAGAGGAAATGTTGTAGAATTTATCTCTCAAATTAACCAGCTCTTTGTTAAAGCCGTTTCAAAACCAGTGGTTGTGCTTGATGAAAAAACAGGGACCGTCGTGGTGGGCGGAAATGTAACTGTCGAGCCTATCAGCATATCCCATGGAAACCTTACGGTAACAATTGAGACAAAAAAGAGCGTATCTCAGCCGAACCCCATATCCCCGGGGAAAACAAAGGTTGTAAAAAACAAAACAATATCGGTAAACGAATCAAAGGGAACATTTCTAACGTTTGCAAAAGGCGCCAAGGTGAGCGATTTGGTTAGGGCTCTAAACAAGGCCGGGGCAACGCCAAGAGATATGATGGCCATTTTCCAGGCTATCAAGGCAGCAGGCGCTCTGAATGCGGATTTGGAGATGCTGTGATGATTAATGAGATAAAGAGCGGTTTTAACAATGCAGATAAACTGATGCAGCTTAAAAAAGCCTGCCGAGGTTTTGAAGAGATTATGGTTCAAAAGATGCTTGAAGAGATGGATAAATCCATACCGAAAGACCCTCTGATAAAAAACGATGCTCAAAATAGTATATATAAATCAATGTACATAAATGCCATGTCAAAAAAAATATCCGATACATCGCCTTTTGGTATTGGAAAGATGTTGTTTAATTCGTTAAGAGCCTATGTGGAGTACAAGAAAGATGCACCTTTGAAAAAGTTAAAAGTTAAATCTCTCAAGATGGAAATGGATTTTAAACCGATAAAGAACAATACGAATATGAAATTAATACGAAAAGTCATAAATAAAGCTGCAAAAAGATATTCTGTTCCAAAAAATCTTATTTACGGAATAATAAAGACCGAATCTAATTTTAATCCTAAGGCCGTATCAAAAGCCGGGGCTATCGGGCTTATGCAGCTTATGCCCCAAACAGCGGCTGATATGGGAGTAAATAACATTTGGGATGCACAGCAGAATATAATGGCTGGTGTAAAATATGTTTCCAAACTAATTAACAGATTTAAAAATACAAAATTGGCAATTGCAGCTTACAACGCCGGGCCTGAAAACGTTCAAAAATATAACGGTGTGCCTCCATTTTCAGAGACAAAGAATTATGTTAAGAAAGTACTTGCTTATGCGAACAATAAATATTAAAGTTTTAGTGTGTTTATCCGATTATTTAAGTAGAATTAAAACGCTGGAGGTTTGCCATGAAGATTAATGATCTGATGGGTGATATAATCAATAAATACGCTAAACAGACGGTTGAAAAAGTCGATACTAATAATAATGCCAAGAAACAAAACATTAATGAAACTCACACACAAGGCGTCAACGATGATAAAGTCGAAATTTCAAATAATGCAAAGATTATGTTGCAGATCGGTGAGAGTGAAACAGATAGAAGCCAAAAATTAAACAGGATTAAAATATCCGTGAATAATGGAACGTACAAACCCAATATTGAGGAAGTCGCTAAATCAATATTGAGGGAGTGGAAGGGTGAATGATTTGTCGAAAATATATAAGATTCTCTCATCTTTATTACAAATTTATAAAGAACTCTTTAACATAGCTAAAAATGAAAGGGAATATCTCATTAATTTGAATATTGAAAAACTCACAGAGACAATTGAACTTAAACAGTATATAAGCTTGAATATTAAAAAGTTGGAAGACTCGTTAAAAGATATTTTATTGAAATATAATGTTGAGAGTATAAATGAATTTTTGCTTATTGCCGATAAAAAAGACAATGTTGATGATGTCAGGCTCATAAACGGAAAACTTAAAGAGACTATCGAAACGGTTAAGAGAGAATTTAATATTAATCAAATAATTACAAATGAAAGCGTATCGTTTTATAACAGCATGATTGATATGTATATGGGTTTTTTAAAAAACAGAGGCAATAATTATGATAAAGACGCAGCGATAGAAATTGCTCAAAATTCCGTGGGATTGAAGGTTTAATTGTATGCCCGGTATTTTTGACGGTTTGTTTATAGGCAAAAGCGGGTTATTTGTGAACCAGGAAGCAATGAATGTTACTGGAAACAATGTTGCAAATGTCAACACTCCGGGATATACGAGAGAAAGAGTTGATATTGTCAGTTCCATGCCTATGTTTTCACACCCCGGAACATTCGGAACGGGTGCTGAGGTATCTCAAATAACAAGCGCAAGAAACGATATGGTCGATAAAAGAGTTAGAAGTGCTAATCAGGATGAATCTTACTATGATAAACTTAATTCAACGCTTGGGGACATTCAGAATGTGTTCAACGAAGAAAGCGGCGTCGGTTTAAAAAAATCTATGGAAGAATTCTTTAACGCATGGCATGCCTTGGCCCTAAATCCGGATCTTGAAACTGCAAGACAGCAGGTGCTTGAAAAAGGAGAAACATTAACGGACAATATTAATGCTTCTTATAAAGCTTTATCCCAAATCAAAAGCGGATTAGACGATCAAACTCAATATACTGCTCAGGAAATCAACAGCTTATCTAAAAGGATAGCTGAACTTAATTATGAAATAGCAAAGGGTGAGCTGGGAAAAAACGACCATGCAAACTCATTAAGAGACGAAAGAAGCGTTCTCCTTGAAAAATTGAGTAAATTGGCCAACGTTACTATTCTTGAAGGCTCATACGACAGCCAAACAAAACCATCAATGACCGTACTACTCGGCGGTATGCCGATAGTTTCAGGAAAATCGTACAATACAATCGAAGCCAAAAAAACAGGCGGTGACCTGTATAATAAGATATATTTCGTTTATTCCTCGGGCAGCGAAAAGGATATAACAAACAAAATAACTGGCGGAGCATTGGGAGCAGACCTAAAATTAAGAGATGGAATAATAAGCGAATATCAGGGTGATTTGGATAATATAGCAAAAACACTTATTCAGCAGGTCAATATAGTTCATTCCGCAGGTACAGGCTTAACGGCATATTCACAGACCGCCGGCTTAAATAGAATCACAAATGAGAATGCAGCTGTGAGCTCTCATGATGCGGCTGGTCTGGATATGGATGTGCAGACAGGCTCCTTTAAGGTTAAGATAACAGACGATAACGGTAATAACATAGGCGTTTATACCGTGAAGGTTGATAAAAATGACAGCTTTAGTGACGTTATTAATAATTTTAATAGCGAACTAAGCCAATATGCCACTATGAGTATATCATCTGCACAAGACGGCAATATCCAAATAACAGCTCAAAACGGATATAAGTTTTCATTTACCTATGATAGTTCTCATTTCCTTGCAGCTGTGGGCATAAATACATTTTTCAAAGGTCACACAGCAGGCGATATAGACATAAACAGCGTATTAAAGAACGATCCGAGTAAAATTGCAGCAGGAAAAACATTGGAACCCGGAGACAGCACAAATGCACAGGCCATAGCTCAACTTCAGCTTAAAAAGGTTATGGTTAACAATACACAAAGCATGGATGAATATTACAATGCATTTCTTGGTACCATAGGTTCTGCAAAGCAGAGATATAACAGCATTTTCGAAGCAAAACAGTCAACTCTGCACCAGCTGCAGACAACTAAGCAGTCTTTTGAGGGTGTATCTTTGGATGAAGAAGCTTCAAATCTTATAAAATTTCAAAGGGCATATCAGGCAAATGCCAAGTTTATTTCTATAATAGACGATATGACGCAAACCTTGTTGAATATGGTACGATGAGAGTTACGGATAATATTTTATTTAACAATTTCTTATACAACATAAATAAGGTCAACGAGAAAACCTACATTACTAACGAAGAACTGGCAAGCGGAAAAAAACTGCTGAATCTATCCTCCGACCCCATAGGCTTATCGAAGGTTTTATCTCTAAAAGATATTAATATGAGATTTGATCAGTATGTTACCAATATTGACTCTGCAAACTCAGTATTAAATGCGGAGGACACGGCATTGTCCAATGCTGACGATTTAATGCATAAAGTAGGAGCACTGCTTATTCAAGGCGCCAATTCAACCAACAATGACGAGGCGAGCAGAACAGCCATTGCAGAAAACTTAGACAGCATAACTCAGGAGATTAAAAACTCAGCCAACACTATTTTTCAGGGAAAATATCTGTTTTCCGGTTTCAAAACGGATACACAGCCCATCCAGGATGATACACAGGAAGTGGCAATAACAAATACCGGCGGCTCTGACATTGAAGCCGCAATATCACCCGCTTATAAAGATATTAATCAGTTTGAAAGCGGCAATTATACGATACATATAGAAAACGGAAGATTGAGCATATTGGACAACAGCGGAAAAGTTTTGCCCGTTGATGC
>JALTDI010000221.1 GCA_027074255.1 Desulfurellales bacterium | reverse complement strand
TAATAGCAAATATTGAGGTGATAAGCAATTCGCTGCCTACAACTCTAAAAAAAATGAGGATAAATACTGTTATTAAAAACGTTGTTGATAAATATAAAGATAAACAAAACATACTGTTTAAGGTTGATGCAGAAGACGACATAGAGCTCTTTGCAGATGATATACACATATCTTTTGTTATTGAAGAGATAATAAAAAATTCTATTGATGCCATAGGGAATTCCGAAGGGATAGTTGAAATAATTGTTTATAAAGAAGATAATGATGCTGTAATAACGATAGCCGATAACGGGCCGGGTATTGCGCAGAACGATATGCCTCTTGTTGTTATCCCTTTTTATTCCACAAAGCCGAGCAATATGGGTATTGGACTGTCGCTTTCAAAATTTGTTATCGAGGGATACGGAGGAAAAATCAACATAACATCAAATGAGAAAGAAGGAACAAAGGTTAAACTACGTCTTCCGATAGAAAAGAGAAACGAATTGAGAAGAGAAGTTATAAATGTTTAAAATAAACAAGCTTTCAAAAAAAATGATAGTTTATGTCACTTCTTTGATTTTGACAGCGACACTGATTTTTACAACCATATCCATGCTGACTCTTTTAGCTTTTAAAAAATACACGGTGAACAAGACTGAGCAGGTATTAAAAAACAATGCATACAAAAGCTTAGAAAGAGGTGTTGTATTTTATGCAAAAATATTGGAAAGGGCTATGCGATCAAGAAAAAAGACCGTATTTATGTTTGGAAAAATTATGGACAAGAATATCAACTCATACTACAAATGCTCTAAAACTGCTTATCTAAGCGATATTTATGAAGAAATGAACCAATCATTTGATATGAGGGACATAGAAATTTTAAATTCCAATATGAAAACTCTATGTAGGTTTCCCCAATATATCGACACCGCGGCATTACCTAAAATACTAAAACATACACTCAGCCGTGCCTCAGAGCTGCCGAATCGTGTAAAATACATAGATTTTCACATAAATAAAGATGGGAGCATCTCCTATTCTTACGTTTATCTTACCAAGGATACAAACAATAATCTTATATTTATAGTTTTTGATTTTAATCCTTATAACGTTTATTCCTTAATAAAGACCGCGCAGTTCTATCCATACTCGAAAAGATATCTGTGGGTCATAAACAAAAAGGGACTTATAATATTCGATCCCTCAACCGAAAACCACTCTCTCATAACTCTAACGGACAGGGTGAATTTGACAAATGCAAAAAACGGTGAAGTATTAAGTGATTTGGTAAAAAATAGAATTCTCAAAGGCGGAACAGGCGTATCGAGATATATTTTTAGAAATGTGGACAAATTTGTAGGCTACACATACATAAAAGACCTCGGATGGGGATTAGGATTGACCTTTCCGACAGAAACCTTTTATGCACCTATTATTAATTTGGGTAGAACCATAGACACAAAAACCATTTATACGTTATCCGCTCTGAGTATCATAAATGCTTTTGTAATTTTGCTGACTATTATTATAACCATGATGGCTGCCAAGCGGTTCACTCTGCCTATAACACTTATAATTAATGCCATAAACGATATAACGAACGGCAGAACAAAAGGAAAGCTTACCGTAGAAGGAAACGATGAACTGAGCGAGCTTGCAGAATCCGTCAATAAATTAATGGACTTTTGTGACAATATATGGACTAATATTAATAAAACAAAGGGGGTCTAAATGGCTGATAACATGGAAGATATGGAAGAAATAGTACAGGACTTTCTCGTTGAGGCAGAAGAACTCTTAGAAGAGCTTGAC
>JALTDI010000220.1:5137-6283 GCA_027074255.1 Desulfurellales bacterium | reverse complement strand
ATCTACAATAGAAGATATAGCTTACGTGATTAAAAAAGCCGGATTTCAGCCTGCTTTGAGAAGCACAGAGTATAAAATAGTCAAATACCTTTAATATTAAATTCCTTATAAGAATTTTGACAATCACTCTTTGCTGTTTTTATCCTGTGTGAGTGAGAAAACAATGCTGATATTAACATTATGTTGAATTTCAGCCGCTAATAATTGTTTCTCTGTGCGGATTTCAAAGTTATATGGCCAAAGGGAATTATACTATGAGCAATGTCATTTAATTTTTTTATTTGCTCATGGCTTAATTTTCTTTGTCTGATGTTGGATTTGTTTTGTTTTTATTCATCCTAAATTCAAAATTTTAATCATAATTTCACTAATCTCACGACAATTATTCAGGTATAATTGTCGGTTAAAACTGCGCATTGTGCTCAATTATTTGTCAAATCTTTACCTTTTAGTTCTCGCTATATCCTAAATCCAAGTTCCCGTTGCGCTAATTCATTTTTTTCTTGCATTTTAAAAAATTATTTGTTATAAGCAATTCATTATGAATGATTTGAGTATTGTTGGTAGAGTTTTTTCCTATAGCTTTTATTCCTATTATTTCTGGTTTTTTTATAGGGGGCGAACTACCTGAAAATAACAGAGCTTTTATTTTAAAGCCGTTTGGGTAGGTCGCTAACAGGCCAGCCCAAACGGCTTTTTTTATTTATGCAAAAAATTTTGGAGGTATTTTAAGATGATAGTTATTATGAAGAAGAACAGCGACAGCAAAGATGTTCAGAGGGTTAAGAAAAGGATAGAGGATATGGGTTTAAATGCTCATATATCAAAAGGAAGCGAACGCACCGTTATAGGTGTGGTCGGAAACCTCGATAAGGACAAGTTTAGTTTAGACCCTGTCGCCACTTTATCAACAGACAGCAGCGTTGACCGTGTTTATCCCGTTACAAAACCTTACAAATTGGCTTCGAGAGAAAACAGGGAGGAGGATACCGTTGTGAGAGTGAGAGATGTTGAAGTCGGAGGCGGTAATTTTACTATTATTGCCGGCCCTTGCTCTGTGGAAAATAGAGAGCAGATGATGGAAACCGCTGCTGGTGTTAAAAAATGCTCTGCACAAATGCTGAGGGGCGGTGCATTCAAACCGAG
>JALTDI010000220.1:0-5037 GCA_027074255.1 Desulfurellales bacterium | reverse complement strand
CTGCTTGTTAAACAAATGAAAAAGATAGCCGAGGCTATTGGTAAGAAAATAGACTAAACCTGATTGACATTAACGTACCTTCATTATATATTGTTTCTAACTTTATGTAAGTGGAAGGTTGTTATGAATCAGGTAAATATCGGATTACTCGGAGCTGGAACGGTAGGCGGCGGTGTTGCTAAGATATTGAGCACGAACGCCGAAATAATTAAAAAAAGACTCGGATTCGACCTTAAACTAAAAAAGGTTTATTCAAGGAGCATAAGCGAAGAAGCCGGAGAATTTGTCAAAGGTCTTGAGACTGAATCGTATAGCGAGCTTTTCGACGATGATATTGATATTGTTGTTGAGCTTGTCGGCGGGTATGATTTTGCGAAAGATTTTATTATTGAAGCGATAGAACACGGCAAAAGCGTTGTGACGGCGAATAAGGCTCTTCTTGCTCGTTATGGATTTGAGATTTTTTCGAAAGCGTTTGAAAAAAAGGTTGATGTAGGATACGAAGCTGCCGTTGCAGGCGGTATTCCCATAATAAAGTCGATAAAAGAATCTCTGTCGGCTAACAATATCAAATCTATTAAAGCGATTGTAAACGGCACGTGCAATTATATTTTAACGGAAATGTTAAAAAAAGAGGTTTCTTTTGAAGATGCCCTAAAAGATGCTCAGCAAAAAGGTTTTGCAGAAGCCGACCCTACTTTTGATATAGACGGGATAGATTCCGCTCATAAGATGGCTATATTGAGCTCTATTTCTTTCGGGGATAATATAAAGGACAAAGATGTATTCACAGAAGGCATACGCGATATATCCCTAATTGACATTAAATTTGCTTCTGAATTCGGATATACGATAAAATTGCTTGGAATCACAAGACTTATAGATGATAAGATTGATGTAAGGGTGCATCCTGCAATGGTAAGAAAAAACGACATTCTTGCAAAAACCGACGGTGAGTATAATGCAATTAAGGTTCAATGCGATATGGCAGACGACACCGTTTATGTAGGAAAGGGCGCTGGCAGTTTGCCTACGGCAAGCTCAGTTGTTGCCGATATAATGGATATTGCAAGAAATATAAAACTCAACTCGCATCTGCGCATTCCGCTTATGTCTTTTCCGTTTAACTATGTGAGAAATCGCGGCGTCTTGGATATCAACGACCTTGATGCGGATTACTATCTACGGTTTAGTGTTGAAGACAGTGCGGGTGTGTTATCCAAAATATCCGGCATACTCGGTGATAACGGAATCAGTATAAAAAATGTTGTTCAGCTGCATAAAGGTGAAGACTGGGTGCCTTTAATCATTGTTACACACAAGGCTCTTGAGAGAAATATACAAAGAGCGCTGGGCGATATACATAAACTCGATGTTGTAAAAAATAAAACGTTATTAATAAGGATAGACGATGAGTGAAAAATTGTGGGGCGGTAGATTTTCCAAATCCACCGATAATTTGATGGAGAGTTTTTCAGAATCCGTAAGTTTCGACAAAAAACTTTATAAATATGATATCGAAGGTTCCATGGCCCATGCCAGAATGCTTGCAAAGCAGGGTATTATTTCGGAGGACGAAGCCGATGCAATAGTTATTGCATTGGGCAAAATCAAACAGATGATAGATAACGGCGAATTTGATTTTCGCATAGAAGACGAAGATATCCATATGAACATAGAGCATAAGCTCATTGAAATGATAGGTAAAACAGGCGGCAAACTTCATACAGCCCGCAGCAGAAACGACCAGGTTGCTTTGGACATCAGACTCCTTTTGAGAGATGTCTCGATAGAAATTATAGATAAAATTACCGTACTGCTAAAAGAGATAGTGAAGCTTGCAGAGGATTATATAGATGTTGTAATGCCTGGATTTACACATATGCAGCATGCACAGCCGGTTTTGTTCTCTCATTATCTTTTGGCCTATTATGAAAAATTTAAACGTGATGCGGACAGGTTCAGAGATAATTTAAAACGCATCGACGTTATGCCGCTTGGAAGCGGTGCACTTGCGGGAACGGGGTTTCCGATAGACAGGCGTTTTGTTGCCGAGAGGTTAAAATTTTCAAAGATTTCGAGAAACTCCATGGACTCTGTTTCCGATAGGGATTTTGCCGTTGAGTTTTTGAGTAATGTGGCTATATTTGCCATGCACACCTCCAGATTTGCAGAAGAGATGGTGATTTTTTCCACATCCGAGTTTGATTTTATAGATTTGCCGGATGAATTCTGCACGGGTTCGAGCATAATGCCGCAGAAGAAGAATCCTGATGCCGTTGAACTTATAAGAGGTAAAACAGCCAGGACATACGGTAATCTTATGCAGCTTTTGACGCTTATGAAATCCCTGCCTCTAACCTACAACAGGGATATGCAGGAAGACAAAGAATCACTGTTTGATTCCATTGATACGGTTATGGGAATTTTAAACGTTATGATTAAAATGCTGCCCAACATAAAACCGAAAAAGTCTTCCATGGAAAAAGCCTTAAATCAGGGCTTTATCACGGCTACGGATTTGGCTGATTATTTGACCAAGAAAGGTATGTCATTTAGAGAAGCCCATAAAATTACCGGCGAAATAGTTGCTTATGCCGAAAAAGAGAATAAAAGGCTTGAGGACATTTCGGTAAAAGAGCTTAAAGGTTTTTCCGATCTTATTGAAAGCAATATATTGGATATTTTGCATTATAGAAAAGCCATAGATTCAAGAAAAAGCTATGGCGGGACGGCTAAGGAAAATGTTTTGCGTATTATAGATGAGATAAAAAAAGAAATTAATGAAAAAGGCGGCAATGCCATTGAATGCCCAAGGTGCGGATATCCTGTAAAAGTTTATAAAAATCCTATTCCGACAGTGGATATTATTATTGCTTTAAATGATAAAATAGTGCTGATCAGGAGAAAAAACGAACCTCTCGGCTGGGCAATACCCGGCGGGTTTGTTGATTACGGCGAGTCCGTTGAAAAAGCGGCTGTCAGGGAAGCCAAAGAAGAAACGGGGCTTGATGTTGAGATTATAGGTCTTGTCGGTGTTTATTCAAAACCGGACAGGGATCCGAGAGCCCATACGATAAGTACGGTTTTTTATGCAAAAGCCGAAAATATACCGGCTGCGGGTGACGATGCTCTGGATGTAGGGCTTTTTGATATTGATTCCCTTCCGGAAGACATTGTTTTTGATCACAGAAAGATACTTGAAGACTACTTTAAGAAAAATATTTAAGATGGAAGTTTTGGAATTAAACAACGTAAAGGGTTATAAAAAAAAACTTAGCCTCAGACAAAAATGCTTTGATAACAGCATTACCAAAGTAAAAGATATTAATATTTATACGGCAACGCTAAGGATTCTGCAAAACAGAAATATAAAGTCCTACGACGAAATAAACAATTTTATGTTCCCATCACTAAATAATCTGTATAATCCGTTTTTTTTGGCGGATATGGATATAGCTGTTGAGAGAATAATCGCAGCTATTAAAAGGAAAGAAAGGATTTTCATTGTCGGCGATTATGATACAGACGGTGTAACGGCTACAAGTTTGATGCTCAAATTCTTCAAGGAGATAGGTGTTGGTGCGGACTTTTATATTCCCAAACGTGAGGATGGATACGGTTTGAGCTTGGAGGCTATAAAAAGAGCCCTTGAATTGAATGCAGGATTAATCATAACGGTGGATAACGGCATAACAAGCTTAGACGAAGTGGAATTCGCCAGAGTTGCGGGTGTGGATATTATCATAACCGACCATCATGAACCGCAGGAGGAGCTTCCTGCAGCTTACGCTGTCATTAATCCCAAAAGAAAGGGCTCCAATTTTCCTTTCAGAGAGCTATCCGGTGCAGGTGTAGCTTTTAATCTGCTTATGGCTTTGAGGAATAAGCTTAGAAGCACGGATTTTTTCAATAACGTCAGCCAGCCCAATTTAAAGAAATATCTCGACCTTGTTGCACTCGGTACTTTGGCTGATATAGTTCCCTTGATTGATGAAAATCGCATATGCGTAAAATACGGTCTGTCGATAGATGAGTATTCTTGCGCCGGGATTGAGTCTTTAAAAAAGGTTTCGGGTATAAACGGAAACCTTAACTCCAGAAATATAAGTTTTTCCATCGCTCCGAGAATTAATGCAGCAGGCAGGCTCTATGATGCTTCTATTGTTGTTGATATGCTTATGAAAGAAAATGAATCTGAAGCAGAAGAGATAGCCAACAGATTGAACGATATAAATAATGAAAGAAGAAAACTGCAGACACAGATAGTTGCTGACATAGAAAGAAGCATAGGATACACGGGCGATGCCGTTATCGTCGCATCCGGACGAGGCTGGCACCGGGGTGTTATAGGAATTGCGGCCAACGCTGTTTCGTATAAGCATTCCAAGCCTGCGATTATTATCAGCGAAATGGATACCACAAGCGTCGGCAGCGGAAGGAGCATAGGAGATATCGATTTATTCTCGGCCATAAAAGAGACAAGCGGTATGTTAGAGAGGTTTGGAGGACATAGGATGGCCGTAGGAATAACAATAAAAAACAGCTTAATAGATAGTTTTAAGGAAAAAATCAATGAAATAGTCGAGAAAAAATACGGTACGATCAGTCTTGTTGAAAATTATGATATTGATTGTGAAGTGTCTCTCGATATATTCAGTAGGGAATTCTTGAACGAGCTTTATAGGCTTGAACCTTTCGGTCAATCCAACTCGGAGCCTCTTTTTATGGTTAAACACTCTTTAATTAAGGATAAGAAGATGGTGCTTAATAAATATCCCAAGTTCTTGATAAGCGATAATACGGATGATATCTGGATGATTTCTTTTGATAAAGATATGGATTTAAAAATAGGGTATATGTATGATATTATATTTACGGCCGGTATGAACAACGGCTATATGTCATTTTCAATTAAAGATGCCTTTTTATCCAAGATTAGGGGGTAGATTAAGTGAAGTTGTCAGAAAATGCGCTTGTGGTGCTGAAAAGCAGGTATTTACAGAAGGATAAGAGCGGGGAGATTATCGAAACACC
>JALTDI010000219.1 GCA_027074255.1 Desulfurellales bacterium | reverse complement strand
GTCCTGCAGCAACTTTTGGAAAATCCACAAAGCAAGGTTATGAAATGGCCTTGGAAGAGTGGAATGCGAAAGGTGGAGTGTTAGGTAGAAAGGTGGAAATGGTTTTTGAGGATGATAAGGCCGATCCAACGGAAGCTGCAAATGCATTTTCAAAACTTATTAACGACAACCATGTTGTTGCAATTGCTGGTTCTGTTACAAGCTCTTGCTCACTTGCCGGAGCACCGATTGCGCAGCGCGCGGGAATCCCTATGATTACGCCTACGTCTACAAATCCAAAAGTAACCGAGCAAGGAGAGTATATTTTTAGGGCTTGCTTTATCGACCCGTTCCAGGGTACAGTTGCAGCAAAATTTGCCAGCAATAATTTGAATGCAAAGACAGCTGGAGTTATTTACGATATCGGGCAGGATTATAACACAGGACTTGCTGAGTTCTTCAAAAAAGGTTTTGCTGAACTCGGTGGAAAAGTTGTTTCTTATGAAGGTTATCCGGACGGTACAACTGATTTCAATGCTCAGCTTACAAAAATTCTTGAGCAAAAGCCTGATGTAATTTATTCTCCGAATTATTACAATGACGACGGCCTTATTGCAAAACAGGCACGTTCGCTTGGATTTACAGGCCCGATTTTGGGCGGAGACGGATGGGATTCTCCTGACCTCGTGAAGATTGGCGGAGACGCTGTAAATGATTGTTATTTCACCAACCATTTCTCCAAAGACGATAAACGTTCAGAGGTGCAGAATTTCGTAAAAACATACACGGATAAATACGGTGAAGCACCTGATGCACTTGCTGCCCTTGGTTATGATGCAATGAATATTCTTCTTACTGCAATTCAGAAAGCTGGTTCGACCGATGGAGTAAAGATTAAAGATGCTATGAAAGATATTGATTATCAGGGCGTAACAGGGCATGTTAAGTTTGATGAGAACAGAAACCCTGTAAAGAGTGCTGTTGTTCTTAAAATAGAGAACGGCAAGCAGGTATACGTAACGACTATCAACCCGTAATACGGTGTTTAAATGAACTGAGGGGCGATAATGCCCCTCAGACTTGGAGGAGGAACGAATGAGTGGAATTTTTAACCTACAACAGGTAATTAATAGCATACAACTTGGCAGTATATATGCACTAATCTCTATTGGATACACACTTGTGTATGGAATTATTAAGCTTATTAACTTTGCACACGGTGATTTCTATATGATTGGTGCCTATGCGGCTTACTTTGCCGTGATATTCTCCGCGGCAAGGAAGGAACATCCAAACGTTATTATTGTGCTTTTAATAAGTATGACAGCAGGTGCAATAGTTGCATTTCTTTCGAACCGTATTGCATATAGGCCTTTGAGATATAAGCCGAGGCTTTCTGCTCTTATCACTGCAATAGGCGTTTCAATGTTCCTTGAATACACATCCTCTGCAATTCCTGCAATAGGGCCTTCTTACAGGGCATTCCCCCAGAGCCAGCTAATACCGGAAAGAACTTATCACGTATGGGGTGCAGTGCTGACTAATTATCAAATTGTAAATATAGTTATTGCCGTAACGCTAATGATTATTCTAACTTACATTGTCCAGTACACACGCATTGGTATGGCGATGAGGGCTTCGGCTCAAGACAAAGATGCTGCCAGCCTTATGGGAATAGATATCGAAAAAATTATTGATTTTACATTTATTATCGGTGGTGCACTGGCAGGGGCAGCAGGGCTTCTTACAGGTATTACATACCCGAGGATTAACCCTTATATGGGAATTATTCCTGGGCTAAAAGCATTTATTGCCGCAGTGCTCGGGGG
>JALTDI010000218.1 GCA_027074255.1 Desulfurellales bacterium | reverse complement strand
AAGCATCATACTTAGAAAGAACTTCTCCTGTTGCTAGTTATGGAGGAATGGAACCTGCGATTGTACAGAGAAAAGCAGCTACACAACCTCTTTATGAAACAAAAACTCCTGAAGTTATCTACAAAGAGTTAGCTGAAAAATTATCTAAGCCTCTTTGGGAAATTACAAAGAAATATGATGAAGATGTACAAGATGATACAGAAGGCATGAGTGCTAAAGAGCTTGAAGAGTATTACAAAGAGAATGGTTTTGATTTAGCTGAGCCTTGGGAAAAACCTGTTCATGAACAAAATGAAGAGAGAATTACAAAAGCATTTGGTAAAAAAGCATGGGAAATCTTAGATGAAAAAGGTGTTTACTATCCTCACATTGAAGAGTACCATACACAACTCAATCCAAATGAGTTCCAATATTATCCTGAAAATAAAAAACACTACTCAACACAGGGTGATAAGTTAAAAGTTAAATGTAATTTGACAAACTTAACAAAGAAAGGTGTTGATGCAATGCCAACTTGGCATAATGATATGGCGTTTAGCGTTCCATCTGGTAAATTTAGACTTGTAACTGGTCGTCATGCACAATTTACTCAAAGTGGTACAACAAACAATGCAATGTTAAGAGATTTAATTCCTACAAACTATATTTGGATAAACAATCAAGTATGTGAAAAGATGGGAATTGCATTTGGAGATAGAGTTGAAGTAAAAAGTTCTATTGGTAAAGTAACTATTATGGCATACCCTACAAATAAAATTGCTCCAAATCAAATCTTTATGCTTCATGGTTTTGGTGGAAGTAGTGAGCAAATGGAAATCGCACACGGACATGGTGCAAATGATTCTCTTCTTATTGAAGATAAAATTGAGCCTGTATATGGTGCAGCTGTTATGCATGACACAAATGTAGAAATTAGGAAGGTGTAATTATGGCAAGATATGGAATGGCACTTGATTATAAAAATTGTATCAACTGCAAAGCATGTGAAGTAGCATGTAAAGAAGAAAATGGCGTAGAACTAGGTGCTGAAAAACATAGAATTTGGGTAGGTGCTAACAATCCTGATGGACAATGGCCACTTTTAGATATTGCTTCGGCTGCATTTATGCCAAGTCAATGTCAACATTGTGAAGATGCACCTTGTGAAGAAGTCTGTCCAACACATGCAACTTATTATGATGAAAATGGCGTTGTTCGAGTAAATGCTGATAAATGTATTTTATGTTCATACTGTATGAATGCTTGTCCGTATGATGCACGATATGTTGATGATAGAACAATGACAGTTGATAAGTGTACTTTTTGTTCAGATACAAGACTTGCTCGCGGTGAAACTACTACTGCTTGTCAAAATACTTGTCCTACAAAAGTACGAACATTTGGAGATTTAGATGATCCAAATAGTGAGATTAGTGAACTTCTAAGAACAAGAGAGCATTTTAGTCTAAAATCTCATCTTGGAACTAATCCAAAACTTTTTTATCTAACATAAGGAGGATAAAGTGGAATTTATTAAAAAAATTATACCTATGAAGGATTTTACTCTAAAGAGTCTTATGACCTTTGAAAAGACACCTTTAAATACTTTTATGCTTTTTGTAACAATTGCTCTTCTTGGAGCTTTTGGTTGGGGTGTTGTTGAATATCTTATGCATTCACACCATGCTTACAATGTAACAAGACAACATCCATGGGGTCTCTTAATTGCTATGTATATCTTCTTTGTTGTAAGTTCAACTGGTCTTTGTATCGTTGGCTCTTTAGGCGATGTTTTTGGTTTTAAAGATTATATGGCAATGAGTAAAAGAGC
>JALTDI010000217.1 GCA_027074255.1 Desulfurellales bacterium | reverse complement strand
AAATACTTGCCGATTTATTATTTTTTTCTCCTGTTTGTAAAATATTGCTTACTATTGTGCATTTTAAGTCAAGCATTGCGTTTATGTATTGCAAAAAAGAGGCCTTTTTCTTATTAATTTCCACAAGGGTTACGTCTATATCAGGGTTGTAAATTTTGATGACAAAAGCGGGAAACCCGGCACCTGAACCCAGATCAATAACACTCTTTCCGTGTATATTATCAATAAGTTTAAAAAAAAGCAGAGACGGGGCAAACAATTTATCTATTATATCATTCTCTTTCCTTGATATTAAATTTATATTTTTATTCCATTGTTCCAGTAGTAAAAGATATTTCTTAAAACGGTCTATACTGCGAGATGGAAGATCCAACTTATCAAAAGCATCTTCAAGCTGTGTTTCTAATTTTTCTATCATAGATCTTCTTTAAATGAACAACAAGTATAGAAATGGCAGCGGGTGTGACGCCCGGAATTCTACCGGCTTGCCCTATGGAGGAGGGTCTGATTTCCATAAGCTTACCCTTAACCTCATTTGACAAACCGCCTACATCATTATATGAGAAACTTTCCGGTATTTTCATACTTTCATATCGTTTAAATTTATCTATCTGCTGTTTTTGCAGATTCAAGTATCCCTCATATTTTAAATCTATTTCTACTTCCTGTTTAGTAAAAGAATCAAGTTCCTCTAAATCCGGAACAATTGTTTTTAATTTGTCATAATTTATCTCAGTTCTTCTTATCAATTTCGATAAATCTGTTTTTGTTTTAATAATCTCTGTACCTAATGATATAAGGGCTTTATTTATGTTCTCATTCGGGAAAATGTATGCTGTTTTGAGCTTTTTAATCATCTCTTTTATCTTTATATCCTGTTCTTTTATTCTTTCAAACTGTTCCTTATCCATCAGCCCGGCCTTGTATGACTTGTCATACAATCTAAGATGGGTGTTGTCCTCCCTTAAAATTAATCTATATTCGGCTCTCGACGTAAACATTCGATAGGGCTCTTTTGTGCCTTTTGTGACCAGATCATCTATTAAAACTCCGGTGTATGCCTCATCTCTGCCCAAAATAAACGGTTTGTCTTTTCTAATATAAAACGCTGCGTTTATACCTGCAACAATACCCTGCGCCGCGGCTTCCTCATACCCGCTTGTTCCGTTTATCTGACCTGCCAAAAATAAGCCATTTATACTTTTTGCTTCCAAGGTGTGTTTTAGCTGGGTCGGATCAACAAAATCATATTCGATAGCGTATCCCGGGCGCATAATTTCAACCTCTTCCAGACCCTTCATGCTTCTTAAAAATTTTAGCTGTACTTCGTAACCGAGAGATGTATGCAGCCCGTCCGCATATATCTCTGTGGATTTTTCATCCTGGGGTTCCAAAAATATCTGATGCTGCTTTTTCTCAAAAAACTTTACCACCTTATCCTCTATTGAGGGACAGTACCTAGGGCCTATGGATTCAACCATTCCGCTGTACAATGGCGACTGATCCAAATTCTGAAGAATAATTTTATGCGTTGTTTCATTTGTGTAAGCCAGATAACAGGGCATATTCGGCCTGTCAAATTTTGTTGTTCTAAAAGAAAACGGTATCGGCTCATCGTCCCCCGGCTGGACTGTCAACACATCGAAATCTATTGTTCTTGCATCAAGTCTCGGTGTTGTGCCGGTTTTTAATCTGCTTACCCTTAGACCCATGTTGCGTAGGCTGTCGGATAATTTCATCGAAGGCGGTTCCCACGCTCTACCTGCCGAATATTGGTTTAAACCTATAAAAATCTTACCCTTCATAAAGGTTCCTGTGGTGACAACAACACTATCGCACCGATATTCATTGCCGACATTTGTTCTTAGGCCAACGACTTTTTTATTTTCTACAACTATCTCATCTACTGTTTCCTGCTTTATATCAAGATTATTCTGTCGTTCCATTACATATTTCATTCTTAGTTTATAGGCTGTCATATCAGCCTGAGCTCTTGACGACCATACCGCCGGACCCTTGCTTCTATTTAGAATCTTAAACTGCAAACCGGTCTCATCTATATTGCGTGCCATTTCACCGCCGAAAATATCCACCTCTTTGACAAGATGGCCTTTGGCTAATCCACCCACAGCTGGATTACAGCTCATAGCGCCTATTGAATCCAGCGATATGGTAAGCATAAGCGTGCTTACGCCCAATCGTGCGGATATCAAGGCAGCCTCGCAGCCCGCATGCCCCCCTCCTATCACTATTACGTCGTATTTTTTAGGATAAATCATCTTCTCACCGCCTTATGTTTCACGTGAAACACTATTTACCTATACAAAACTTCTTGAACATTACATCAAGCATATCTTCATCTGTAATTTTACCCAAAATCTCATCCAAAGACGCTGCAAGAGATATAAAATCAACACCTATCAAAGCAGGGTCTATATTTTTTTGCTCATCTTCAATAAGCTTATCACACATCATTATACCCTCTTTTAAGCTCTCCTTCTGTGCTGCATTTAAAGATACGATGTCGGCATCATTGGTATTTTGAACGACATAAGCATTGATTGCCTCTTCAAGTTCTTTTATGCCTTCTCTTGTCTTGCAAGATATTCTAACAACCTTGTCTAACGGGACGCTTCCGCATTTATTGCCCATATCTATCTTATTTAAAACACCAATAATCCTACTCTGTGTCTTCCCTGCATAATCCAGTATTTCAAAATCTTCATTGTCAAGATTCCTGGAAGCATCAAACACCATCAAAATAACATCGGCATCGTCAATTGCTCTTCTGCTTCTTTCAACGCCGAGATATTCTATTTTATCCTCGGTTTTTCTGATTCCGGCTGTATCAAGAATAGTACAGGGAATACCCTTAATAGTAAAACCCTCAGAGACTACATCCCTCGTTGTTCCCGGAATATCCGTGACTATCGAACGCTCACTGCCGATTAAAACATTGAGCAGGCTGGATTTACCCACATTAGGCTTTCCTATGATAGATAGAACCATACCCTTGAAAATGGTGTCTCCGTATTCGGAGGCTTTTAGTATATCTTGAAGCTGCTGACTGATATTATGAAGCAATTCTACCTTTTGATTTAAAGAATACGAGCCAAGCTCCTCATCGGGATGATCTATAATAACCTCATTATCAGCCATTAAAGAGAGAATCTGCTCTCTTATCTTATCTATTTTGCCTGAAAATTTGCCTGAAAGCTGTCTTTGAGCAATAAAGAGTGCCCTTTTGCTTTTAGACGAAATCACCTTTTCAACAGCCTCAGCCTGAGATAAATCCATTTTGCCGTTTAAAAAAGCTCTTTTTGTAAATTCACCGGGCTGTGCAAGCCTAGCGCCGGCTTCAAGAACTCTTTCTAATACACTATTTAAAACAACTATTCCGCCGTGGCAGCTAATCTCAAATGAGTCTTCGCCGGTATATGAATAAGGCGCGCGAAAAACAGAAACAAGAACCTCATCTATTACATTGCCGGTTGATTCCTTTATATGTCCGTAATAAATCTTTCTATGCTCAAAGGGCGGTTTTTTTGTAAAAATCTTTTCAAGCAGGCCAAAAGCTCCGAAACCGGATACCCTTATTATACCTATGGCGGCAATAGCGTATCCGGTGGCTATCGCGGCAATTACATCATCGTCATGCATTCTTCTCTTTTGCCTGAATTATTTTTGAATCTATAAACTGCTGAAGTATGGTTAAAATATTGTTCGTCGCCCAATAGATAACCAAACCCGAGGGGAAACTCAAAAACATAACGGTAAAAATCAAAGGCATAAACATCATTATCTTCTGCTGCTTGGGGTCCATTGTGGAAGGTGTTAGCTTTTGCTGTAAGAACATTGTTAATCCCATAATAATAGGCAATATGTAGTATGGATCCTTTGCGCTCAAGTCGGTAATCCACCAAACAAAAGGAGCACCTCTTAGCTCTATTGCGTTTAACAAAACATTGTACAAGGCTAAAAAGACAGGAATTTGAACAACCACAGGAATACAGCCGCCGAAAGGGTTGACCTTATGCTTTTTATACAGCTCCATTGTAGCCTTATTAAGCATTTCTGGTTTGCCCTTATATTTAAGCTGCAATTCTTTCAGCTTCGGCTGTAGTTTCGACATCTCTTTCATAGACTTGAAAGACTTATAGCTCAAAGGATAAAAAAGAATCCTTATAAAGAATGTCAATATGATTATGGCAATACCATAATTGCCCACAACGGAGAAAAGAACGTTTAAAACTCGCAAAAGTGGTTTGCCTATGAAGCCGAACATCCCGAACCTGATAATTTTACTCAAATGGTGGTCAACAGCAGCTATCTCTTCCTTGCTTTTTGGTCCTCCGTATATCTCCAGCCCGCCTGGTGCATATATATTGGCGTATATATAGTGATTATCCTGCAAGCTGGTATATCCTCCGACAACTCTATTGCCTTTTAGGGGTAGAAAAGCAAAACAGAAATACTTGCTTTCTAATGCTATCCAGTTTATATCCTCATCCGGTTTTATTTTTTTATCTTTTCTTATCTTCTTATAGTTTACAAGCGCAACCGCACCAAGATGAGAATATCTGCTTTTTTCCAAATCACCGAGATTGGGCCCGGCATAAACCGATAACTCCTCTTTAACGGATTTATTGTCTTTCAACACGGAAACATCAAAATCTATTGTATAAGAGTTATTAAAAAAAACATATTTTTTGACTATCGTTATATTGTTAAGCGTCTTTTTGAGCGTCAAAACGGCCTTTTTATCCTTCCAGCCAAGAATCACATCCTGTTTGTCAGCAGTATAATCAGCGGCCTTTTCCACGTTTTCAACAGCTCTGTCTTTAAAAGCCGTCTCCAGCGTGTTGTATGCCCCCTGTGATGCAACAAGTGTTACGGGCTTTTTCTCAAGATGGTATTTCTTTAAAATAAACTGCTTTATTGCGCCGTTTTTATTCGATATTTTTATTAAATAGTAATTGGTCTCAACCTTAATGAATTTTTCCGTTTTCGTTTGTGCTTTATGTTTAACAGCTATCATGCCGGCAGAAACGGGCTGCTGTTCATTAACCGTTTTTTTAGCTTTGGTTTCTACCTGCTGTTTATTTGTCTCACTATGCCTTGTACCGGGTAAAAAGAAATAGCTGTATGCCGTGATTAAAATCATTGTTATGCCTATTGCAAGCAATGCTCTTTTTTCGTTGCCTTCCATTATTTTCTCCTTTTAATCTGAAACAGCGGCTTATCCGGAGGGTCATAGCCGCCTGCCGACCAAGGTCCGCACCTCAATATTCTGTAAACGGACATTAAAGTTCCCTGAATGGGACCGAATTTTTTTATTGCTTCTATGGAATAATTTGAGCATGTGGGATAAAACCTGCAACTCGGCCTATGGAGGGGGGATATGTAATACTGATAAAATTTTATTGATTTGATAAGAAAACTCGACAAAATACTTCTAACACTCATTGTTTTGTTTTAAAAAGCGCTCGGCAAATTTTACAAAACTTGCATTTATATCTTTAAAGGCGGCATTGAGTATGCTCTTTCTTGCCACCATAACCATATAAATATTATAACATATCATGGCCTGATTCAATCTTACAATTTCTCTCATTAGCCTTTTAGCTCTGTTTCTATGGTGTGCCTTACCTATTTTTTTACTCGCCACGAACCCCGCTTTAAAGCTGTCTTTATTTTTAATCACAAAAACAACAAAAAATTTACCGATAAATTTTTCACCCCTATCATATACTTCTCTAAACTCACTAGACTTTAAGGCAGTATACAACGGTTTTAAAGAGCTAATCTCTTCCTTCCTTTGAGCCTTCTTCTTGATAATACTTTTCTGCCTGCCGATGTTTTCATTCTTGCTCTAAAACCATGAGTTCTTTTCCTTCTCGTATTATGCGGCTGAAACGTTCTTTTCATTTTCCCTCCAACAAAAAAATCTCTTCAAGCCAATGAAGTATACTAAAAAAAATACAAATTTCAATCTTTTTGGGCATTTTTATCAGCGCAAACCCAATAAAAAATAGCAATATGGACAGCATAACGTAAAACAAAGAAAAAAAGCTGCTTTATCGCGATCGCGGCATTGACAAACACTAACATCTATTTGACTTTTAAAAACAATAGTGTTATAGATGTTATTTGCGTAATTCAGGCCGGTAGATGCCGGTATTTGTAAAACTAATTTATGCTAAGGAGGGCACATGAGTGAAGGCACTTGGAAGACACGTTTTGGCTGAGTACTTTGACTGTGACAAAGAGTTGTTGAACAACCCGGAAAAACTTGAAGACTTTATGCAGCAGGCTGCAAAAAAGGCCAATGCTCACATTATCTCATCTTCTTTTAGAACATTCGAACCCTTCGGTGTCAGCGGTGTAATAATCGTTGCAGAATCCCACCTTGCAATTCATACTTGGCCGGAGTACGGATTTGCCGCTGTCGATTTTTTTACATGCGGAGACACATCCGACCCGTGGAAAGCCCACGAATTTTTAAAAACGGTTTTAAAACCGTCACATACGGAAGAAAGAGAGGTATTAAGAGGCGTACTGGAAATGGAAGAATTTCATTTCAAGCCCCCTTTGATACAACAAAAACAAACAAACAATAGCGCTGCTTATCATTAATTCAGAAGGGAGAAGATTTATGTTTAGTAATTCCCCCAACATATACTCAATAAAGGCTGCATGTGCTGAAGGTTTCAGCGAATTAAACGCATTTGATGTTGCTCTATTGAAAAGCGGCGTTGGAAATACAAATTTGGTTAAAATGAGTTCTATACTTCCTCCGCAGTGCAAAAAAAAAGATTCAATAATATTGCCGCCGGGTGATTTGGTGCCTGTGGCTTACGCGGCAGTTACCTCTTCTGTTAAAAACGAGCTTATATCAGCCGCTGTTGCGATAGCGATACCCAAAGACAAAACAAAAAACGGCTTGATTATGGAATATGAAGATAAGAACATAACAAAAGAAGAGGCGGAATCTCACGTGATAGAAATGGCAAAATGGGGTATGGAATACAGAAACTACGAAATAGAAAAAATTGAAAGCATAGCTGTGAGTCACATAGTAAAAAATCACGGAGCCGTTTTTGCCTGTGTCGTTTTATGGTGGGAATAGATGAAATTTTATTGCGCCAACAGTGATTTTAAAAAAGCGAACATAGTTTTGGCGGGTGTGCCCTACGACGGCACATCCTCTTTTAGGCCGGGCTCTCGATTCGGGCCTGAGGCCGCAAGAGAAGCTTCATACGCAATAGAATCATACAGCCCCTATCAGAACAGGGATTTAAGGGATATTAAAATATGTGACATCGGCGATTTGCCTCTGAGTTTCGGCGATAAAAAGCTAAATTTTAACATAATAGAATCTTTTGCGGATAAAATAATACATAAAAGAAAAAAACTTATATCCATAGGCGGGGAACATCTCATAAGCTATCCAATTATAAAAAGCTTTAAGAAAAAATACAAAAACCTATGCGTGGTTCATATTGATGCTCACAGCGATTTGATAGACTCCTATCGGGGAGAGAAATTTTCACACGCCACGGTGATGAGGAGAGTAGCTGAAATAGTGGGCTTTAAAAACCTATACCAGCTCGGCATAAGAAGCCTCAATAAAACCGATATGCTCCTGCCTTTCAGGGATACCAATATGCATCTTTTTAATCTTAACAAAGCGGAAGAATATGCAGAAAAAATCCGAGGCTTACCCGTTTATGTCAGCCTCGACCTTGACGTCTTGGACCCTTCCGTTCTGCCGGGAACAGGAACGCCTGAGCCAGGCGGTGTAACATATAAAGAGCTTTTGAGGTGCATTCTCTCTCTTAAAGAACTCAATATAGTCGGGGGTGATGTTGTTGAGCTGTCCCCCCATTACGACTCAAGCGGCGTATCCGGCATTGCTGCCGCCGTTATTGTGAGAGAATTTTTTTTATTTGAGTAATATACCATTATATAATATGTTAAATAATTTTAATTAAATTAAGATATATTAAACGTACGTTAAGATAAAAACATAAATACAAATATTAGTATAGTTATAAACTTACAAACAATTATTTTTATAACGATTTTAATTGAAATTGCCTGAATTAAAGCTATTACTTAAATAGAAAATAAGTAAAGCAAATCGTATGTTTAAGGAGGTTGATTTTATGGAAAGGACAGACATACTGGTACTAGGCGGCGGAGTAGCGGGTATTGTTGCAGCAACGACAGCCAAAAGATGTAATGCCCAGAAGGATGTCTTAGTGCTCAGAAAAGAGGAAAGGGTTATTATTCCCTGCGGAATACCATACATTATGGGTTCGCTTAGAAACATAGAAGAGGATGATGTGCCTGACAGTGTATTGACCGATATGGGAATACGAATCAAGGTTGATGAAGCTTTGTTTATCGATGAAAAGAGCAAAATGGTAAAAACAAAAGACGGCACGGACATAAGTTATGAAAAACTTATTTTAGCGACAGGTTCAGAGCCCATTATACCAAGATGGTTAGAGGGAACAGACCTGCAGAATGTGTGCACCATCAGGAAAGACAAAAAATACTTGGAAGGAATTCTCTCCAAACTCAAAACCTGTAAGAAGGTTATTGTAGTTGGAGGAGGTTTTATTGGTGTAGAGATTGCAGATGAAATAAACAAGCTGCATAAAGATGTAACCATAATTGAAATACTGCCTCATGTCTTGGCAAAGGTATTTGATGAGAGTATGTGTGTTGAGGTTGAGGAAACACTCAGATCCAGAGGAGTTAAAGTAAGAAACAAGACTGGCATTAAAAAAATCGTAGGGGATAAAAAGGTTCAGGGTGTTTTACTTGATAATAAAGAAACATTAGAAGCAGATGCCGTAGTTCTCAGTATGGGCTATCGTCCGAATACACAACTTACAGAAAATACAAATATTCAGGTTAACGAAATGGGCTTTATTAAAACAAATGAGTTCATGGGAACGACATCTGATAATATTTTTGCTGTGGGTGATTGCGCCGAGAGAAGAGATTTTATAACAGGCAAACTAAATCCCATTATGCTCGCATCCATAGCTGGAACAGAGGGTAGAATTGCCGCTATGAATTTATATAACATAAATACGATAAAAGAACATCTCGGAACTGTGGCCATTTTCTCAACATCCATTGGAGGTAAGGGATTCGGCATTGCCGGAATAACGGAAAATCAGGCCAAAGAAGGTAATATAGACTATATGATAGGTACTTTCGAGGGCGTTGACAGACACCCGGCAACCTTGGCAGAGCCTCACAAACAGATTGTGAAGTTAATCGTTTCAAGGGATTCCGGAATCGTTATAGGAGGAGAAGCCATAGGAGGATTAAGCACCGGGGAATTGGTTAACTCCATAGGCCTACTCATACAAAACAGAACAAATGTAAGCTCACTTCTGACCACCTATATAGGAACGCATCCTCTGCTCACCCCTGCACCTACATCTTATCCTATAATTAAAGCAGCCGAAGAAGTATGCGCAAAAAGGAGAGTGCATCTGAGGTTAGCCTAATCTGTTTATGCAAAAATCCCGCTTTATTTCAAGGCGGGATTTTTGTTTTTCTATCCAAGATAAATTTAGACTGTTTACAAATTTAATTTATCCAAAGGTATGTTTTCAAACCTTTCTACAGAAATATCTGCCGCATCGGATTCAGCTTTACCTACAAGTATGGTAAAAATATCAAACTCTTTAGCTGTTTTTAAATTCACTTCCCAGTCGTCAGCCATCATATACGATGAGGCTTTCGTCATATCCAATATTTTCTCATACGGATACCTGTTGGGTTTGCCCACAAAATTGGAACTGACAATATCAAAAATATCTACGAACCGGTCTATAATGCCCAGAGCATCCAAAACTTTAACGGCGTGATGCTTGGGTGCATTCGTAAACGCCACTTTAACCGCTATGATTTTGTCTATTTTTTCTGCAAGCTTGGGATTGGGCTTAATTAGAGAGTAAACATCAATATCGTGTACATATTCCAAAAAATAGTAAGGGTCTATATGATAATGTTTCATAAGGCCGGCCATGGTCGTACCGTATTGCTTTCGATAATATATTCTCTTATTTTTTATCTCACCATCAGCCATATTGAGCTTGATTTTCATATATTCGTTAATCCTTTCATCAATAAAACCGAAAACACCGAGAGTTTCCGGATAAAGCGTATTATCAACATCTATTAAAAATAGATTCACACAAACCTTCTTTATTAAAATTGGCGGAGAGGACAGGATTCGAACCTGCGGTGCGAGTGAATCGCACAATTGATTTCGAGTCAACCGCCTTCAACCGCTCGGCCACCTCTCCGATGCAAAGTCTATCAAAGTTGTCAATAAACGTCAAAACCTATTGTATTTAAATGCGTAAAATTTTATATTAACCTTATGAAAAACAAAAAAGCTGCCCTTATATCGTTTACCCTTTCACTTGTTCTGCACATTGTTCTTGCTCTGCTTATTATCACCTTTATAAAAAAAGAATTCCCACAAAATCTCAAACCGCCCAAACAGTACTTTGTTGATATAATTACTTTGCCAAAAAGCAAAAAACCAAAAGAGGCATTAAAAAAAGAGCACCATAAAATTGCAGCAAACATACAAAGAAAAGGCACAGCAAAAAAATTCAGCAAAAAAGAGAAAATACCCAAACAAACAATCAAAGCCACGCCTAAAATCATTGCCAGGCTAAAAGAAATTCAAAAACAAAAACCTATGGTGATTGCAAAAGCCCCCAAACCTAAACCTGCACATAAACAATATAATGAAAAACACACTACTGCGACAAAACAAACAAAAAAAATTTTAAAACGAAAAGTCCGAAAAAAAGCAAAAACCATTAAAATTCCCGGCGCTTTATACAATCCGAAAGCCGTAATATCAAACAAAGCTCACGAGGGTTTTCTTGCCGGAACATCAAAGGAATATGAATACAAAAACGCAAAAAAGCAGGCAACCGTCAGTTTGGGCACACAGTCTTTGAAATACGCATCATACATGCAGCATATTAAGGATAAGATACAAAACGTATGGATCTACCCTCAGGAGGCTCAGATGAGCGGACAGCAGGGCAGCCTTGTTATCTTATTCAGTATAGGAAAAAACGGGGAGGTTGTTCAAGATAGACTAATCAGGTCCAGCGGATACTACCTTCTTGACGATGCCGCTTTACAGGCGGTTAAAGACGCGGCTCCTTTTCCGCCTCTGCCCAAAAGGTTTGGCATAGACAGACTGAATATCTATGCAAACTTTTCTTACAAATTGGGCTTTTACTACGTCGAGTAGTTTAAAGAACCGTCCTTGGACAGTTTATCTGCAAGTTTATTTTTATCCCTTAAAACGTGTTCCAAGCTAAAAAAATCAAATGAATTAATAAGTTTTCTAACTTCAAGATAGAGTTTTTTGAGTTTATCATCTTTTACGGAATAGTCACCGTTTATCTGTTTTACCATTAATTCCGAATCACTGTATGCTCTGACAGATTTTATATCAAGCTCCAAAAGCCTCTTTAATCCTGAAATAAGTGCACTATATTCAGCCACATTATTGGTTGTTACACCTATATATTCGGAATTTTCTTCTATTATAGTTCCGTCTTTTTTAATCACAAAGCCAATGCCGGAATGCCCGGGATTGCCCTTGGATGCCCCGTCTGTGAACAATTCATACATATTAGAGGTCTCCTCACATTTATCAAATACGCACTTAAAATATTTTTCAACCTCGTCGTTTGTGAGGGACGGATATTTATTTAACAAGGCATCGATTGAGCCTTCTTTCAACAGAAGCTTAAAAAATTCAACCGTTGTCATCGTCTGATTCTTCTTTGTAGAGCATTCTTCCGCAGTTAGGGCAATAGACTATCTCGTCTGTATCCTCTAAAATAGTGAGTATCTGAGGGGTTAGTTTCATAAAGCACCCGTAGCACGCATCCTTTCTGACAGGCACTATACTCGTTCCTTTTGTCCATTTGTTTAGTTTTTCATATTTAACCAATAATTCTTTATCAACGTCATTTAGTAACTGTTCTTTGTTAAGTTTTATCTCTTCTATTTCAACATTTATTTCCCTTCTTCTTTCGTTAAACTTTGTTTTGTGCTCTTCAAGCGTCTTTTGAAGCTGTGTATACCTGTCTTCTAACTCTTTAATATCCTTATCCTTGGCATCCATATCCTCTTCCAAAGATAGAATCTTCTCTTCAAGAACATTCTTGTTGGTTTTAGCTATCTCTATTTCTATATTGACAGCCTGCAACTGCTTCTCGCTCGTTGATGTGTTGAGTTTAATATCCAGTTTCTTTAAATTTTCCAGCGTATCAGCAAGCAAACCCTCCTTAAATAGCTTATCTTTTAAGATCGCATCCTTTTCTTCTTTGGCCGTTTTGAGCTGCATCTCTTTTGTTCCGATAACATCAAGTATCTTCTGCTCTTTTTGCTCTATCTTTTCCCTTTCTTCTTCCAATCTTGCAATCGCCTGATCAAAATCCTGCACCTTCAATAGATTCTTCAAATCCTGATTCAAAACATCACCTCCTTTTATATTCCCACGGAGCATAATCCTCTTGGCTGATAACGATTTCAACACTCTCTGCCACTTTATCCAGCACATCTTTCAGTATATATTTTGCAAATTTTTCCGTATGAAAATGTGTAGCATCAACTATATTGATACCGCTGTTTTTTGCAAAGAAAGCCGTATGGTGCTTCAAATCACCGGTTAAAAATAAATCGTAGCTCTCTTTGTCTATTTCATATATCATATCCGCACAACTGCCGCTGCATACGGCTATTTTTTCTATAATTTTATTATTCCCTCTGACATATTTTATACACTCTGTATTCAATTTACCTTGAATATACGAAACTGCATTATCAAACTCCATTCTTGCCGGCAGACAGCCTATGCGAAGAGGCGAATTCTTTTCTATAATATCCACATTTTTCAATTCAAGCAAATCACAGAGAAAATCGTTTAAACCGTTTTTGGCAATATCCAAATTGGTGTGAAAAGCATATATGCCTATACCGTTTTTGATGGCTTTATGTATGACATTATAGGGATAGATATCCCCGTATATCTTTTTTACAGCTGAAAATATGAGAGGATGGTGAGCTATAATAAGGTTACACCCCTTTCTAACGGCTTCTTCAACTGTCGGCAAACCCACATCAAGAGACAGCAGAATGCCTTTTATGGAACTGTTCTCGGGAGAAATTTGAAGGCCTGAGTTATCCCAGCCTTCTTGAAGGGATAAGGGAAAATATGCTTCAAGAGTCTCAATTATCTTGTTAATATCCATTAAATAAAAAATGGTGGGCCCACCAGGACTCGAACCTGGGACCAACCGGTTATGAGCCGGTGGCTCTAGCCAACTGAGCTATGGGCCCATCTTTAAACTAAAAGCAAAATTAATATACGAATTATTTAAATCTTGTCAAGTATAATAAACCTCGACATCATCAGCGCTAATCAATACCGAAAACTGTTTTTGCATTCGTATAAGTCTTATTAAAAAGATATTCCTCGTCCATACCAAGCAGCTCGGAAAGTTCTTTTGCAGTATATTTGATATAGAGAGGCTCATTGCGTTTGCCTCTTTTAGGGTTGGGTGCAAGATACGGAGCATCGGTCTCAAAAACCATAAACTCAATCGGAACCTGTTTGATATTTTTTCTAAGCATGGAATTCTTGAATGTGACAACGCCGCCTATGCCGAAATACAGACCCAAATCAAGCCCGACTTTAAGCAGTTTTTCCTCGCCCGAGAAGCAGTGAATCACACCTTTTAAACCCTTTTTCGAGCTTAAAATATCCGCCGTATCGTCTGCTGCATCCCTTGAATGAATGGAAACAGAGACGTTATTGTCCAATGCCATATCTAAAAAATTATTGAAAACCTCTTTTTGTATCTTTCTTTCGGAATGCTCATAATAATAATCAAGGCCAATCTCTCCTATACCTCTGCAAGAAGAATCTGAGAGATGTTTAAGCGCTTCGTCATATGCTTCGTTTGTACACATTTTTGCCTCATGGGGATGAACGCCTACCAAATAATATAGATAGCCCGCATATTCTTCACACAAACTTTTTTCTTTTAAAAAATCCTCTTTTACAGTTGAGGGAATGATAATATTTACAACCCCGCCTTCTTTGGAGCGCTTTATAACATCCTTTCTGTCGTTATCAAACTCTTCCATATCAAGATGACAATGTGTATCTATAATCTCAATCGACATACCTGATCTCTTTTAGGCATCTATTCCTTATATCTTCAACAGCCGTCTTGCCGTTTAGCATTTTGCCGTTTTTGATTACATATTCTAATATATCCTCCATTGTATGGCCGTTTGTACAATCCATTTCGGACGTAGTAAAAGGAACAATCCTGCTTTCAAAACATTTCTTGCATCTCATAAAGCTCTTAGAACCTGAGTTCTTGCCCTTTTTTGCAATGGGTTTTGAGTCAATTTCCACAATATCCATAGAAAAATCTATCGTTGTAGCGCTGCTGACGCTTGTTCCGACACCAAACCCGTCGGCAATATCAACAATCTCCCTGACACTGTCTTCGTTTAAGCCTCCGCTTACAAACAGCTGAACATAAGAAAAACCCCTCATATCTAACTCCCAGCGAAGCTCCTCCAAAATTTTTCTCATATTCCCTCTTCGTGAAGAGGGCGTATCAAGCCTAATTCCATTCAATCTTTTGCCAAGAGCCTCTGCAACCCTCAAAGACTCGAATTTTTCATCTGAGAATGTATCTATAAGCACAATCCTCGGCACAGCAGACTCAACCGTCTCATCAAAAGAGACAGCCGCTTTGAGCGTGTCCCCTGCAAGCAGTATCAAAGAGTGAGGCATTGTTCCGGAGGGTTTAATATTCATCATCTCGCCTGCAACAACGGTAGAAAATCCGTCACAACCGCCTATGTACGCAGCCCTTTCAATGGCCGGAGCTATGGCCGGATGCATTCTTCTTGCCCCGAAGGATAAAACAGGCTTCGTTCCAGCTATCTTCTTAATTCTTGCGGCTTTTGTTGCAACCCCGGATTCCTGTGACAGAAATCCCAAGATAGCCGTTTCAAAAACGGCAAACTCCGAATATTTTCCTTCTATCTCCAAAACAGGGTCGTTTTCACCAAAAATCGAGCCCTCCGGTATAGCCCTGACATTCAAGGGTCTGTTTTCCAACAGTTCCAAAACCTCTTCTAGTCCGCAGAACACCGCCCAACTATATTCATCGGGCAAACCCTTAACAACAACCTCGGCTTTAACATTTTTATCTATGCCTTTATTCTCAATAACCTCCAAAGCCCTCTCGAAATAGACATCCGTAACCTTGCCGCTTTTGATAATATTTTCCGATGCTATATACATTCAATCAGCTCCTTATTAAACAAGTTTTATATTTAAGACTTTCGTGAAATGGTCAAATGCACACTGTTTTGAGTTTTCATCCAAAGATGCTATGCAGTTTTTTGGAATTTCAACCTCATACCCTCTTAAAACAGCGCTTGATGTCGTATGGAGTATGCATATATTGGATACACAGCCCGTTATTATCAAACTGTCAACACCTAAACCATTCAAAAGCTCATCCAATACCGTATTATAAAACCCGTCATATGTAGTTTTCTCCACAATAAAATCGCCTTTTTCCGGTTTTAGTTCATCCACAACCTCTGCGCCTTTGCTGCCCTTAACGCAGTGTCTTGGCCAAATATTAAATTCTACATCGTTCTCGCTATGGGCATCACAAACATAAATAATCGGAGTATTCTCTTTTCTTTTTCTTTCTATCAGCATTTTTATATTCGGTATGATTTGACTGTTCTCTTCAACCTTTAAAGGGGCATCATCAAGAGTAAAGTCGTTTAACATATCCACGACCAATACGGCAGTTTTCATAATTTTCTCACCCCCTTTGGCAGCAAATTCTACTCATTTCATTATTAAAAGTCAAAAATTGTTTACATCCTCAGTGATTTAAGGGCATCTGAGTGCTGTTGAAGTCTATATTCCAAAAGTTCGTTGACAGCATCTATAAAACACTTTAATGCAATTCTGTTTTTTATATAATACCTGACAAAATTCGCCTCTTTTACAACGGCAACAATGCCCTCTTTTTGTAAAATAGAAAGGTGCTTTGATATGGTTGATTGGTTTTGCTTAAAATGTTTCGCTATATGATTCACGCATTTAGGTTCATCTATTTCCATCAGATACTCACAGACTGCAAGGCGCAGGGGATTGGCCAGCGCCTTGACAATCTGTGTCTTTAATTCAAAAATTGACAAATTTTCCATCCCAACTCACAGCTTAATACCAAATAAGCCCAATGTCAACTTTATGGCTACAATAAGCAAAATAACTACATATACACGTTTAATAAGTTTAGGTTTGGCCTTTTTAACGGTAAACCTTGCACCGAGCTGCGAACCCAATAAAACAGCAACGACGAGAACAGCCGTTAATATTAGATTAAAATGCCCCTCTGCAACGTGTCCTAAGAATCCGCTTGCCGATGAAAACGTTACAACATACGCCGTTGTTGCCGCAGCCCTTTTTGCCGAATATCCCATGCTCATCAAAATAGGTGCGGCCAAAAAACCGCCGCCTATGCCGAGCATTCCGCCTACAAACCCTATTAAAGCACCTGAAAAACCGCCATATATGAGTCTTTTTTTGAACTCTATCAGATTGTCCTTATCGGGAGCTTTTGACGAGATAAAAACCTTAATAGCAGCCGCAAGAACAGCTATAATAAACAGAACAAGAACGGTTTTAGTCGGCATATACTGCACTGTATATGCACCAATCGGTGCTCCTATTATGGCTGATAAAGCAAAAGGCAGAGCGCCCTTGTAGTCTATCAATTTTGCCTTGTGGTAGGGTATCATGGCCAGACCGGTATTGAGCCCGTTTAGAAGCAATCCAAGAGGAATGGCAACACTCTTAAAATCCAGTCCGAGCCATTTCATGACGGGGACATAAACCATGCCCCCGCCAAGCCCCAGCATCGCAAACAAAAAAGAGGCTCCCCATATGATGATAAACGTTAAACCCAAAAGGGATGCTGACATTTTTTAACTCCTTATTTGATGTTTTTGTGAACGGCGCAATCCAAACAAACTTTTTTACCGTTTTCCACCTTTAAGTAGTTTTCTGCAACCGCATCACCGCAAACTTCACAGAAAGACAGATTGAAGCAGGAGGGTGTTTTGTCAAGCTCATAATCAAAAGGACCTTTGATATTAACTATGTCTTCCGGTTTGTTTGAAAACAGACCCAAAAATGCAGGTACGCTAACCTCGGGGTCAACCTCTGCGGGCGGAACACCGTTTATTCTGTATTTGGTAATAAAAGGCGCATCAAAAGCTGCCTGCATGATTTCCGGCTTGACCGTTACCGTAACGGCTTTTGATGTTTTCTTATCAACAAGCGTTGCAGACCATTTACCCTTGGGCTCTTTGCTCATCACACCCTTGCCGAATGTGCACCCTGTTGCAAACTGGAAACCGTCTGCAAAGCATCCGCCTGCATGGTGGTCACCTACATGAACAATGGCTATCTTATCCATGCTCAGTTCCCTTGTAACGCCGAGAGCTTTCATAGCAGCCAACCCTGCAAGATATCCCATCGGCATACCGCCGCAAAAATGACCGTGAATATTGAGAGCGCTGTAAAGATATTCCTTTTCATTCTCATCCAAGTTCTTAATGCTATCAACTATCTCCCTGTGCTTTTTGAACATATCAAGCATTTTACACCTCCATCATAATTTTCTATTAATAGTATATTCCAATATTGGAATATGTCAAGAGCATCATTAAGATTTTTTGCATTTTATAATAAATCAACTTGTCTGCATCATAATACTTCCTACCGTATCAGGGTTTCTTGGAATCATTGTTAGCAACCGAGAGTGTCAGAAATTCTTCTTGGTTTATATCTATCGTTATTATACAAAATACTTACGCAACTTAAGATATGTTTTTTTATACAAAATACATTAAGATAATATACCCAAAAAGATATGAAATAGGTCTATAATTATTGAATACTATTTTTTTTACTTTTTTCCTTGACAATAAGCAGATAAAAATCTATTATGTAATATGGAGCGGAATGCAGGCCGTGTTGTAGATAATTTCCTAATACATAGCAAAGCAATGAAATTAAAAATTATAAATTACTGTTTTGAGCATCCCTCTGAAAAACTGCCCACATCAAAGGAACTGGCCCAAGCCAATGGCATCAGTGATTTAACCGTAAAAAAGATAATATCCGAGCTTGCGCAAGAGGGATATG
>JALTDI010000216.1 GCA_027074255.1 Desulfurellales bacterium | reverse complement strand
ACCATAGACACGATTAATAAAATGGGGATAGTGCTTGATTTTCAAAAAAAACAGCATGATTTAAGAATTTTGCGGATAATGCAGATAGGGAAAAAATTTAAACTTGAAAAAGAGCATGCCGTAAGGGTAAATAAACTATCGATGCGCATATTCGAACAGACAAGAAAGCTTCACAACCTTGGAGAAAAAGAGAGAAAAATTTTGGAAGCCGCAGCACTTCTGCATGATGTAGGCAATTATATATCATACTCAAAGCATCATAAGCATAGCTATTATCTAATTAAAAATTCCGAGTTTATAGGCTATAGCCCGCATGAAATTGAGCTTATTGCCAATATAGCAAGATACCACAGAAAGACGCTGCCCAAAGAAGCTCACGAGAATTATAAAATTTTAAACGAAAAGGAACGCTATGTTGTGGATGCCCTTTCGTCCATTTTAAGAATTGCGGATGCACTTGATAGAACGCACGACAACAAGATTCATGATATAAGGGTTGATATAAAAGCAAAGAAGGCGGTTTTTGCCATTGCTGCGAGGAGGGATATTTTATTGGAAAAAAACGCTTTTGACAGAAAAAAGGATTTGTTTGAGAAAACCTTTAATGTTAAGGCGGAAGTGGAATGAAGAACGGGCTGTTTGCAATAATAAACATAGGCACAAGTGCTTTTAGAATGGAACTGGGTTCTTTTGTTAAGGGTGAGTATAGACAACTGGAGTATCTTGTAAAATCGTTGTCGCTGGGCAAAGATACCTTTTCTTTGGGTGTTATATCGTCAAAGAGTATGAAAGAAGCTTACGATATTTTGAGCAAATTTAAGGCTAAAATGGATGAATACAAAATAGGAAACAAATTTTCCATTGTTGCAACAAGCGGTGTGAGGGAGGCCAAAAACAGGGAATTTTTTATGGATTACATTGCCAAGAAAATGGGTATGAAAGTGAATATACTTACCCCGCACGAAGAACTCTATATTAGGTATATCGGTATCAAAAACGAGTTTGACAATTTCGGACGCTTTGAGAAGCAGGGTATTGCATTGGTAACAGTGTCAAGCGGTAATGTGGCCATAGCAATTGTTAAAAACAAAACCATACTCTATGCTGATTCGCTGCACTTCGGCAGTCTCAGGCTCAATGAGATATTCAGATATGTTGATGAAAAAGACCGAGCATATGCTTATGTCAGATATATAGAAAGTATGCTTGACAATGTAAAGAATGTGATATACCAAGCAAAAATTAAAAATATTGTTTTTTCAGGCAGCTCAATAAATGTGCTTAGGAATATCTTTTCACCGAAAACCAATTACCTTCCCAAAGAAGATATTCTTTCTTTATTTGAAAAAATTAAAAAGAAAGACGCCGCTCACATTGAAAAGGCACTATCTATAAGAAGCAATGAGGCAGAAATCTTAAAACCCATGCTTACTATTTATGTTGATATTTTAAAGCTGTTTGAATCGGATGTATTTTATTTCAGCAAAACGACATTTCCGAGAAAACTGTTAATGTATTATTCAAAAAGCTATAAAATCAACAATTTGAAGGACTATATTGAGAAGGCTGTGCTTAATATAGGCAAAAAGTATAACTTTGACGCCAATCATGCATTGTGCGTTAGAAAAAACGCAATGAAACTGTTTGATACACTGAGGAACATCCATCTTCTTGATAATAAATACAGGGAGATTCTGTCAATAGCGGCACTTTTGCACGATGTCGGTTATTTTGTCAATGAAAATCAACACGAAGAGCATTCATATTACATAATAAAATCAATGCATCTTCCTCAGATAAGCGAACAGGATAATAAA
>JALTDI010000215.1 GCA_027074255.1 Desulfurellales bacterium | reverse complement strand
TTCGCATTTTTTGCTGCATGCGTTTCAAAATTCAAATGTTCGAGCGCTGCACATAACGCAATTCTCATCTGTTCGTCATCATCAACCACCAGTACTTTATACATTTTCTTTTGCTACCTTTACGGCTTCTATAGCATCTTTCGCATAAAAATCAGCACCTATCTTTTTTGCAAATTCCTCCGTTGCGGCAGCCCCTCCTATCATGATTTTCACGTTCAGACCTTTTTTTCTTATTTTATCGATTACCGATTTCATGTTTATCATAGTTGTTGTCATTAGCGCGGATAGGCCTACGGCCTCTGCACCTGTTTTTTCTATTGCACTTAATATGGTTTCATCATCCACATTTTTGCCCAGATCAACCACCTCAAAACCGTTTGTTTCAAGCAGAAGGGAAACAATGTTTTTGCCTATATCGTGTATATCGCCCTTTACCGTTGCCATCACTATCGTTTTACCTTTCTTTTCCTGCGTCGAGTTCTTTTTTATAGCTTCTTTCAGAATATTGAACGCCTTTTTCATAGCATTGGCCGATTTTATCATTTGCGGCAGAAAATAGATACCTTTATCATATAAATCCCCTACAACCTGCAAAGCCGGTATGAGAACCCTGTTGCTTATTTCAAGGGGAGCTGTATTATTTAAAGCTTCTTTTACAAGCCCTGTTATTTCTTCTTCGTTTCCTTCCACAACACACATAAACATCTTATTTTCAAGAGAATCTTTTTCAAACCCCGATTCCACTTTGGTGCTTTTTCTCTTTACCGTGGAATCCAAGCTGATATCGGTGCTGTTTGCTATATATATTGAGGCATCCTTATCCCTGTCCGTTATTAAATCGCAAGCATATTTTGTCTGCCATAACAAATTATCATAGGGATTGACTATTGCACTGTCCAGTCCGTTATAAATAGCCATAGAAAGAAATGAAGAGTTTATCATTGTTCTGTTAGGTAATCCGAAGGATACGTTGCTCAGTCCCAAAACGGTTGAGATATTGTATTTGTCTTTTACGGCTTTTATGGTTTTCAGCGTTTCAAAAGCCCGCTTTTTATCACTGCCCACCGTTAGAGCCAGGGAATCGGCGATAATATTCTCTTTTCTTATTCCGTATTTTTTAGCTTCTCTAACGATTCTGTCGAGTATTTTTAACCTTTCTTGAGCTGTTTGTGGTATTCCTTTATCATCGAGCAGTAAAGCCAAAATCGCCGCTCCGTATTTTTTAGCAAGAGGCAGCACCTTATCCATACTGTCCTTAGAACCGTTTACCGAATTGATTAAAACCTTGCCGTCTGCGGCTTTTAATCCGGCTTCAAGTGCGTCGTAGTTTGAAGAGTCTATAACAAGCGGAGATGATACAACACTTTGAACTGCTAATACACACTTTTTCATCATTGCAGGTTCGTCTATCATAGGAACTCCGACATTAATATCCAGAACTTTTGCGCCGTGCTCCGTTTGTTCTATTGCCTCTTTTCTGTATAATCCTGTTTTTCCCTCTCTAAGCTGCTCTTTTAACTTCTTTTTCCCTGTTGGGTTAAGTCTCTCGCCGATAAAAACAACGGGTTTGGAGTATCCGATTGAAACCATATCGCTTCTGCTTGTCAAAACGGTTGACGGCTCTATATGTCTTTTCTTGACATTTAGCCCCTTTAATTTTTCGGATAAAAGCTTTATGTGCTCGGGAGATGTGCCGCAGCAGCCTGCTATAATAGATGCATATTCCTTGAATTCGTCTGCATATTTTGAAAATTCCTCAGCCCCCACCGGAAATATGGTTTTCCCATCAACCAACCGCGGAATACCGGCGTTTGGCTGTAT
>JALTDI010000214.1 GCA_027074255.1 Desulfurellales bacterium | reverse complement strand
TAAATTTTAAAAATAGAAGTTTCGGTAAAAATATTCTGGATTACTTTGGAGTTGTGGATGAGTGATATAGCTATTGTGCCGGGTACCTTTGACCCGATTACTAACGGTCATATGGACATAATAAAAAGAGCAAAGAAAATTTTCGGTAAAGTTATTGTGGCTGTTGCAATCAACAGCGGGAAAAACCCTATGTTTAATTTTCACGAAAGGGTTGCTCTCACTAAGGATGTTATAGCAAGCGAAGAGGAGCTGGCCGGAGTTGATGTCGAAGGTGTTCAGGGACTGCTTGTGGATTTTGCCAGAAAGAAGGACGCAAATGTTATAATTAGGGGCTTGAGGGCTGTTTCCGATTTTGAATATGAGCTCCAGATGGCTTTTATGAATAGACGACTTGATAGCGGTATAGAGATGATATATATGATGCCCTACATCAAATATTCTTTTTTGAGTTCGTCCATAGTGAAAGATGTTTTTCTAAACGGCGGCAATGTGGAGCAGTTTGTTTCCGAAATAGTTATAAAGCGTATGAGAGAAAAAATTTTTAATAAAGGAGTGCTGGTAAAATGAGTAAGAGTAAGTTAAACGCGCGTATTAATACTATCGAACCATCTATGACTATTGGAATAAGTGCAAAAGCCAAGGAAATGTGTGCACAAGGCATAGATGTTTTAACCTTTTCTGCTGGTGAGCCGGACTTTGATACGCCCGACAATGTAAAAGAGGCAGCCATTAAGTCTATTAGGGATGGATTTACAAAATATACTGCTGCCGGCGGAATAAACGAACTGAAAGATGCGGTTGTAGAAAAAGAGAAAAGAAAAAACGGATTGACATATTCTCGCGCTGAGGTATGTATATCGGTAGGCGCCAAGCATTCGCTTTACAATATAGGCGAGGTTATGCTTGAAAAGGGTGATGAGGTAATTATTCCTGCTCCGTATTGGGTTACCTACGAAGCGATAGTAAAATTTTGCGGTGCCAAGCCGGTTATAGTCAGGACAAAAGAGGAAAATAACTTTGTTTTGGACAGGGGCGAGTTGGAGAGTGCCATAACTAAAAATACAAAGATGATTCTTCTAAACAACCCTTCAAACCCGACAGGCGCCACTTATGAGAAGGAGGATTTGCAGTTTATAGCCGACTTGGCAGAGAAGAATGATTTATGGATAATCTCAGATGAAATTTACGAAGATATAGTTTTTGACGGATATAAGCCCGTAAGCATTGCTGCTTTATCTGATTATGCAAGAAAAAAGACGCTTATTGTGAACGGGACGAGCAAATCGTATTCTATGACCGGCTGGAGAATCGGCTACACCTGTGGTGACAGCGAGGTTATAGCGGCAATGACAAAACTTCAGTCGCAGAGCACCTCAAATCCCACATCAATATCTCAAATGGCGGCCGTTGAGGCGTTAAACGGTCCTCAGGACAGCGTCGCTATGATGAGAGATAAATTTGAGGAAAGAAGAGATTATATTGTTGAGGCTCTTAATGATATAAACGGAATAACATGTGTTAAGCCTAAGGGCGCTTTTTATGTTTTCCCTAATGTTTCGAAGTTTTACGGAAAAAGCTATAACGGCAAAAAAATAAATAATTCTATGGATTTTGCGATGGTCCTGCTTGAAGAGGCGAGGGTTGCTGTTGTGCCAGGAGTTGCTTTTGGCGAAGACGATTTTGTGAGGGTATCATTTGCCACTGATTTGGAAACTATCAAAAGGGGTATGAAAGTACTTAAAGAGTTTTTAAATTCCGTAAAATAGATTATGGCAGAAGAAGAAAAAGACGAACAAGTTATAGTTATAGAGGATTTGGAAGAAGA
>JALTDI010000213.1 GCA_027074255.1 Desulfurellales bacterium | reverse complement strand
ACATTAAGTAATATACATATATTATATAAAAAACAGGCAAGGAGGTTAAGTATGACACAGAAGGTAGGAATTAGAGATGTTATGAGAAACTTTAAGATATTGGAGCAGTACGACATTGTCGAAATAGAGGATAAAAAAACAAAAAGGCTGAAGGGTTTGTTTATATCTGAAAAGTGGGCAAAAGAGCTGAAAGACAACATTGAAAAGATGATTGAACAAAAAAGGCAGGAAGAGGTCAACGAGATAATGAAATTCGCCGGAATGTTTGACGGAGAAATAGGAAATTTGTCATCTCAGGAAATAAAAGCCAAAAAAAGGGAGAAATATTTAAAATGAGGGTATTTTTAGATACAAATATAATTATTGACTTTATAGAACAAACAAGAAGTAATTACAATAAGGCTGCAAAGTTGGTAAAGTATTTATCGGATAACAAAATCGAAACAGCTATGAGCGAAGATATGCTCACCACAATTTTTTACATATCCAAAGACAAAAAGAAGGTTTTGGAGTTCTTCAAAGCAATTATAAACAAATGGCTCGTCCTCCCATACGGCGCAAATGTTATAAGAAAATCCATAGAGATAGCTTATGACAATGAGCTCGATTTGGAGGATGTTTTGCAGTGTGTTTGTGCGAAAGAGAACAGATGCAGCTATTTTATCACATCGGATAAGAAATTTTTCACCTGCGGTATCGATATAGTAACCTACGACGAATTTTTTGATATTGTAAGTCCATAACCTACATTTGCGCCTACAACTATCCTTATTGCAGGCGGCTTTATCGTTTAATTCATAAAACAGCATATTCGCCTTTTTATGATTACCTGTTTGCCGCAGCAGAGCTTCTATCCGTTTTAACAAGCCTTCAAAAATGCCTTTGCCTTTTGGTATAAAAAATATTATAAAGACAACCGGAGGTGTTCAGCATGGACAATATTTTAATTACAGGCGCTGCCGGATACATAGGAAGCCACCTGACAAAATTGCTGCTTGAAAAATCAGAGTGTGAAATAACGGCGATAGACAATTTATCCACCGGCTTTCAAAGTACAATAGACACCCTAAAAGCAATAAGGGATTTTGAATTCATAAAGGTCGATTTGAAAGACCAAAACAAGATGGAAGACATATTCAAAACAAAAAATTTCAATGCGGTTATCCACTTTGCCGCAAGCATAATAGTCTCAGAAAGCGTCGAAAACCCATTGAAATATTATTTAAACAACACGGCCAACACGATAAAACTCATAAAACTTGCAAACGACTTCGGCATAAACAAATTTATATTCTCATCAACAGCCGCGGTTTACGGTGAACCCGATATAAGCGAAGTCAAAAACGGCATAACAGAGGATTTCCCCGTCAATCCCATAAACCCATACGGACAAAGCAAACTGTTCAATGAAAAGATACTCAAAGATACAAACAGAGCTAATCCCAATCTCAAATATGTGATATTAAGATACTTCAACGTTGCGGGTGCATCGCCCGATTTGAAAATAGGGCAAAAGACGAAAAATGCCACACATCTTATAAAGATAGCCTCAGAGGCCGCAATAGGCAAAAGGGATATGATGTATATTTTCGGAGACGATTATCCCACAAAAGACGGCACATGCATAAGAGACTATATTCACGTAACGGATTTGGCAGATGCACATATAAAGGCGCTCTCCTACCTCGACAAAGGACAGAGCGATATATTTAATGTCGGATACGGCAGAGGGTTTAGTGTTAAAGAGGTTGTTGAGACAATGAAAAAGGTCAGCGGCGTTGATTTTAAGGTCAAAACCTCTAAAAGAAGGGCCGGCGACCCCGCCT